>JAPHTU010000317.1 GCA_026196145.1 Gammaproteobacteria bacterium | reverse complement strand
TTTTCATAAATCACATCGCTGATCTGATGTGCCAGGCGTCGCATACTGATTTTATGCACCGGGTAACTAAAACCCGCCAGCTGCTTCTCGCGTAGCACATCCACCAGCTGTACCTGTACCAGGTACTGGTCACGACTGGTTGATTGCACCTTGCCAATCACGATGTGATCGGAACCCAGCAGACGCCAGTCCTTGAAATTCACATCAATACTGGACGCCGGTCGTGACAACATGTCGCGACGATCCAGTGTAGAAAATCGCCCACTGCGCTTCAGGTTCGCCTCAATAATGGCAGCCATGTCTTCCGGTGGCTTCTGCCCTGCAGCACCTTGCCAGGCAAAAGGTACAACGGCGACCGGCGCAGTACCCTCCGTGCCTTCAGTGATCTCGATGGTGATGCGAGCGAATGAATGCTGGCTGACCATCAGCATCAATAACCCAATAATTAGTATTCTATACATATTCTATAAATCCGGTATGAAACGAAAATTAAATTCTCTAAACTCATTAAAAAGCTTGCCCGCCGATGATACCGAAACAGGCAGAGGGGATGCGCGAAAAACAGCGTCCTCGGCGGCTTTATCAAATGCCTTACTGCCACTGGACTTGATAATCTGGACAGATTGAACATCACCGCTCGGTAACAAACGGATAGACATCAGACACTCCATACCCTTTTTAGCAGTCGGAGGAATATAGTAATTATTCTGGATGTCCGCCCTGATTAGCCCTGTAATCTGGGCACGCCTTGATTCATTCTCCTCATCTTCCATGGCACGAAACAACGACTGCTCCATCTCTTTCTGGCGACGCTGCTCTGCAGCAATGCGTTTTCTCTTGGCCGCCTCTGCTGCCTGTTTCTTTTTGCGCGCCACTTCCTGCTTACGCTTTTTCTCGGCCGCTGCCTTCTGCTCGGCCAACTGCTTTTTCTTCTTTGCCTCGGCCTCTTTCTTCTTTTTAGCTGCCAGCTCCTTCTTGCGCTTCAGTTCCACCGCCTTTTTACGCTTGGCTTCCTGCTTTTGCTTTTCTGCCAGTTCTTTTTTACGTTCTACCTCGGCCTTGCGTTTTTTCTCAAGCTCGGCGGCACGACGCTTTTCCTTTTCAGCCTGCTCCTGTTTACGTTTCTTCTCGGCTTGCCTGTCCTTCTTTTCCTGCTCAATACGCGCCAGCTCTTTTTCAACCAGCGTTCGATCAATCACCTTTGCCTGTATCGGAGCAGACTTCGGTGATGAAGACGGCTTCACGTCCAGCCATTCCATATTCACGACCAGGATGCCAATAGCAATAATGTGCACCACCACTGCCAACACAATGGCACGCGCATTATTAAAAGCCTTCCAGAAACGACCAAACATCTTATTGTTCCGGCGACTCCGTCATCAGAAACAGTTTGTCTTTACCGACTGTCTTTAAGATGGCGAAAAACTGAATAACATCACCATACTTCGCATCCTTGTCACCACCGAAGTAAATAGGTTGGTTCGGTTTTCTCTTTTGAAAAACTACCATTTGCGCCTTCAATCTCTCAAGTGAAATGGGCTCCTTTGGGCGCTCACCGACCTGTGAATACAGCTTGCCATCCTTGTCGACATTGATAACCAGTATTTCATCATTGCTGGCATGCTCGGCCGGCACTGAATCGGCCCTGGGCAAGTCCACTTCGATCCCATGTTGTAACAGGGGCGCGGTTACCATAAAGATAATCAACAACACCAGCATCACATCGATATAGGGCACGACGTTGATCTCGGCAATCGGGCGTTTACGTATATGTCGATGGGTTCTCATGGGCGCTACAGGCTAGTTCGAAGCGTGTCTTTGCAGCAGGGTAGAGAGCTCTTCCATGAAGGTATGGTAACGATTAATCAAACGCTCCACGTCGTTGGAAAAACGATTATAGGCCACCACAGCCGGGATGGCGGCGAACAGCCCCATTGCGGTTGCGATCAGGGCCTCGGCAATACCCGGCGCGACATTGGCCAGCGTTGCTGCCTGCAGACCGGCCAGTGAACGAAATGAATTCATAATGCCCCAGACCGTGCCAAACAGACCGATGTAGGGACTGGTCGAACCGACTGTTGCCAGAAATGACAGGTGCGTTTCCAGTGCGTCGATCTCCCGCGATACGGCAACACGCATGGCACGTTCGGTGCCTGCCATAATCATTTCCGGTGGATGACCTCGTTCCTTGAGGCGCATGAACTCGCCAAAGCCTGCTTCAAAGATACCGGACAGACCGTTGGCCTTGAAACGCTGCTTGTGGATCTTGTCATACAGCTGGTTTAAATCATCGTCTTCCCAAAAGCGCTGCTCAAACACATTGGCCTGTTTAACAGCAACTGCCAGATCACCACGCTTCTTGAAGATCATGGTCCATGAAACCAGTGACAACACCAGCAACAGCAGCATGACCAGTTGCACCAGCAAGCTGGCCTCGGTCAGCAAATGTAGAATGGATAAATCAGCCTGCACGTACAGTCTCCACTTTATTCAATATTGTCTCAGGTATCGCCCTGGGCTTTAGCCGCGATGCCGTCAAGCAGGCCACCCTCGCCGTCAAACTACAAAGAAGCTCATCACTGTCAGCTGCACAGATAACCTGTGCAAAGGTAATACTTGCCTTTCTCAATTGCTCGATACGGGTCTTCACGGTAATTTCATCATTAAATCGTGCGGGCTTTATATACTCGACCTGAATCGAGCGCACTGCAAAAATTGTATCGTCATTTGCTATCAGGTCATCCTGTTCAAATCCCAGCGTTCTCAATGCCTCGGTACGCGCGCGCTCACAGTAATTCAGATACTTCGAGTGATACACAACGCCACCGGCATCGGTGTCCTCGTAGTAGACGCGAATGGGCAGGAAAAATTCCATCTCTAACCTGAAGAAGTTTCATCCATACCGCTCAGCGATGGCTGAACCGCTTCTATACGGGATGGCGCCTTCAGGCCAAGATAGGACCAGGCATGACTGGTGGCCATACGTCCACGCGGGGTACGCATGAGAAAACCCTGCTGGATAAGGTATGGCTCCAGTACATCTTCAATCGTGCCACGCTCTTCACCGATAGCGGCCGCCAGGCTCTCAACACCAACCGGGCCACCATCAAATTTCTGTACGATGGTTTCCAGTAGCTTACGATCCATCATATCAAAACCATTGGCATCCACTTCCAGCATATTCAGTGCTGCATCGGCGATTTCAGATGATATTGCGCCATCTGACTTCACCTGCGCGTAATCGCGCACGCGGCGCAGCAGGCGATTGGCTATACGAGGCGTGCCACGTGAACGTCTGGCAATCTCCCTCGCGCCTTCATGGTCAATCTCAAGCCCGAGGATATGTCCGGAACGTTCTACAATCGATGTCAGGTCTACAATGCTATAGAACTCCAGACGCTGCACGATACCAAAACGGTCGCGTAAAGGTGAGGTCAACAAACCGGCCCGGGTAGTGGCACCGACCAGGGTAAATGGCGGAACATCCAGCTTGATGGAACGCGCTGCCGGACCTTCACCAATCATGATATCCAACTGATAATCTTCCATTGCCGGATACAGCACCTCCTCAACCACGGGACTGAGACGATGGATTTCATCGATAAACAGCACATCATTAGGCTCCAGGTTGGTCAGCAATGCCGCCAGATCACCGGCACGTTCCAGTACAGGACCGGATGTCTGACGTAAGCCCACCCCCATTTCGTTCGCCACGATATGCGCCAGCGTGGTCTTGCCCAGCCCCGGCGGGCCAAATATCAACACATGATCCAGCGCCTCTGACCGCTGGCAAGCAGCCTGGATAAATATCTCCATCTGCTCACAAACCGCCGGCTGACCCGCGTATTCCTGCAGGCGCCTGGGACGAATGGCACGATCGATGGCGTCTTCGTCCGGGGTCTTCTCTTCAGCGCTGATCAGGCGGTCATTCATACAGGATTATTTATGTGCAATTGGGGAGAGACTAACAGCAAACCAGGTTTGAATGGTGACGAAATATGACAAATTATGCATAGGATATTCAATTCTCTGATGATACCTGCTTCATGCCGGCCCGCGAGCACGGGAGCCATGTCATTTAATAGCAGTCGTATCAGCCCCATGTCCGCGCCCTACCGGACCTGCGCCTTGAGTGCCTCACGAATTATCTCTTCACTTGGCATCCCGTCCCTGGCAACCACCTTGACCATGCGGTCTGCATCGGCTTGCCTGTAGCCCAACGCCACCAGCGCACTGATGGCATCTCTGGCCGGGTTGGCTGCAATATCGGATAGATGACCGGCCACACATATAACACCTTCGGAATCACCCAACCGATCCTGCATTTCCACAACCAGGCGTTCCGCAGTTTTTTTGCCAATACCTGGTAGACGGGTCAGCGCCGCAGCATCCCGATTTTGCACACAAAGCACGAAGTCAGGCGCGGCAATACCGGATAAAATCGTCAACGCCATCTTGGGACCAACCCCGTTCACCTTGATCAGGTTGCGAAAAAGAGACCGTTCCCCCTCAGAGGCGAAACCGAACAGGATATGAGCATCATCCCGAATCGTCAGGTGGGTCAGCAGTGTCACATCCTCACCCGGTTCCGGCAATTCATAAAAGGTAGACATCGGTGCTTCCACCTCGTAACCCACGCCATGGACATCAATCAGCAACATCGGTGGCTGCTTCAGAATGAGCTTGCCAGACAAACGGGCGATCATCGGTGTTTCCTCTTGTACGCGGTCGGACGGGATGCCTCGGTGATACGGTCTAATGTGCCTCCAATATGCCCATGCGACAGTGCAACGGCTAGCGCATCAGCCTCATCAGACTGTAGCTCGCCCTGGTAATTGAGAAGGATTTTAACCATATGCTGAACCTGTTCCTTGGCGGCGGCCCCCTTGCCAACCACGGCCTGCTTGATATGTCGCGGTGTGTATTCTGACACAGGCAGGTCCTGCATCACTGCAGCAGAAATTGCTGCACCCCGGGCCTGCCCAAGTTTCAACGCCGAATCCGCGTTGCGGTTCATAAAAACCTTTTCTATCGCTACAACTTCAGGGTGGTACTTTAGAATTACCCCGGTAATCCCCTCAAATATCAACTTTAGCCGCTCTGGCAGAGTTTCTGCCTTTACCCGCAACGGGCCGCTGGCCACATGCAGATTATGCGTACCATCAGAATCAATGATGCCATACCCGGTAACGATTGAACCGGGATCAATACCTAAAATCCTGACCTGGCTTTTGAGGTTCAACTTAGCACCATATTTGCGATAGATTTTTTGTTCAGATCAAGGCACAACCTGACGAACAGGTGCAGTGTATATGCAATACCTGAGCATTGTGAGGAAGGTTTTAACGCCGAGATGGACGAAAAGATACGCAACTACCCCAGCGCTTCCAGTACTTCATCGGGGATATCCGCATTGGAATAAACTTCGGACACATCATCCAGGTCCTCCAGTACATCTATCATGCGCATAATTTTCTCACCGGTTTCTACGTCTACCGTTGTCAGGTTTTCAGCACGCATCGTGACCTCGGATGCCTCGGGCGCCATGTCAGCCGCCTTCATTGCGTCCACGACGGCCGCGTAGTCATCGGGTGAGGTCAATACATCAACTGAACCATCCTCATTAGTCACGACATCATCGGCACCTGCTTCAAGTGCGGCCTCCATAATGCTGTCTTCATCGGCACCCGGCGCATAACTCAGGATTCCCACCTTGTCGAACATATACGCGACCGAGCCATCGGTCCCCAGATTACCGCCCGCCTTGGTAAAGGCATGACGAACCTCGGCGACGGTACGATTACGATTATCGGTCAGGCAGTCCGCCATTACGGCAATACCACCGGGGCCATAACCTTCATAACGCACCTCTTCGTAATTGGCACCTTCGGTCTCACCGGCCCCGCGCTTGCAGGCCTTCTCGATTGTGTCCTTGGGCATATTCGCCGCCAGGCCCTTATCGACTGCCAACCGCAGACGTGGATAAGCACCTGGGTCCGAGGTCTGACCCTCTTTAGCTGCCACGGTGATTTCCCGGATCAGCTTGGTCCAGAGCTTGCCGCGCTTTTTATCAGTAGCGGCTTTCTTATGCTTGATATTGGCCCATTTACTATGTCCTGCCATACTTCAATCCTGTACTGTATTACTATTGCGGCGGGATTTTACAGAAATCCAGCCCGTAAATCTCGGCAGTTTCAGGTTAGAGGCCCTGTGATTCGGAGACAGCATGATTGAACTCAAAAACACCCTCGGCGCATGGCATACAGACCGATTTGATACCGTACTAAAAAATGAGCTGGAGGGACTCGAATCCAGGCTCTTGCCTCTTCGGGATGGACTCATGCAGGGCAGCCATGTCGCCGAAGACAAGGGCTTCAAGGTGATGATCATTGATACCCGGGATGATGATCAGCATATTCGGATAAAAATTGGCGTTTTCTTCGCCAGTATTATTGCCGGATGCGCCTGTGCAGATGATCCGACCCCCCTGGATACCTGCAACGAATATTGTGAATTCCTGTTGTTGGTCGATAAAACAACTGCACAGACCCGTGTCAGCCTGGTAAATGGCTAATCTGGCCTAGCCTGATATATCTAGCCTGCTATAGTTTCTTACAGGTCAGTTCAAACTGATTTGAGGAGGTATGACCAATGCCTGAGGAAAAACGTATGAATAGAGAGCGTCGCTCCATGGCTGATCGACGCACGCAACGAGAGGGCCCATCCGACATTTTCGACAGACGTAGCGGCGAAAACAGGAGATCAGGGGAAGATAGGCGACATACCCCGGATTAGGCTCGGGAAAGCCTACATGCGGCGCCTGTTCAGCACAGGCAAGCTAGCTTGCCTGCTGCTCCGCATCAATTTCCGCCTGTGTTTTTCGGCGTCGCAGACCCAGATCGCGTAACTGGTTATCACCCACATCGGATGGTGCCTGCGTCAATGGACAGCTCGCAGTCTGGGTCTTGGGGAAGGCCATGACGTCACGGATAGATTCAGCACCAGACATCAGCATTACCAGGCGATCCAGGCCAAAGGCGATACCACCATGTGGCGGGCATCCATATTTCAGGGCATCCAGCAGGAATCCGAATTTATCCCGAGCCTCCTCTTCCCCGATACCCAGCAGGCCAAATACTGTTTCCTGTATATCGGTACGGTGGATACGAATTGAACCGCCGCCAATCTCACTGCCATTCAGCACAATATCGTAGGCACGTGACAACATGGTCCCCGCATTCTCTTTTAATTCATCAGACGATTCCGTGGAAGGCGCTGTAAACGGGTGATGTAATGCAGTTAAACGATTTTCCTTCTCGTCCCACTCGAACATCGGGAAATCGATAATCCATACCGGCCTCCAGCCACCCTCTGACAACCCAAGATCATGGCCCAGCTTGACGCGCACCGCCGCCATCGATTCGTTCACAATATGTGCATTGCCGGCACCAAAGAAAATCAGGTCACCATCTTCTACACCGGTACGCTCAAGCAATTGCGAGATCACCTCGTCAGGCAGGAATTTCAGTATCGGAGACTGCA
>JAPHTU010000307.1 GCA_026196145.1 Gammaproteobacteria bacterium | reverse complement strand
GCCAGCGTACTATTCGCTTGGTCCTGAGCCATTTTGGTCCGCTTTGACGGACCGGGTCGGCACCTGATTTTCTCTTGATGATGTCAATCAGGTGCTCGTCTGTCATGGAAGCACTGGTATCAATCAGGAACGCAATCCGGTCACCCTCTACACTGAGACCCAGCAGGTATTCCTCCTCCCCCCTGTTCTCATCTGAAATAACATCGCCGGATTTCTTGATCGGCCTGTCGGTAATGGATTTTTTTACCTCGGAGACACGTGATTCCTGCTGTGCAAGGTAATTCTTAATCCGGGATAACTCATTGTTCAGTCGTTCAATTTCAGCATTGACTGACTGATTGGCCGCTGACTCCCTGGCAGCCTGTGCCCGGGTTTTCTCGATGTCATCAAGCAGTTGATTCTCCTGGTTTCGAACATTTTCAAGTTCTGCCTGGAGCCTGTTGTTTTCATTGAGCACGGTTGCTGCCACATCCGGCTTGACCAGTATAAAGACCAGTACAATCGCACCCAGCCCGCACGACATGATGTCGATAAAGGCCAGGTTTAAACCCGGTGATTTGCGTTTAGGAATCAGTTTCCGGCCTTTCGCTGATTCGGGTTAGTAGAAATTTTTCGCAATAGGCCTGAGTATCGACCACTAGGTCATCCTGCAGCCGCTGTAACTGGGTTAACAGGAACATCAATATAATGCTGATCAGCAGCGCAACAAAGGTCGAGTTGAATGCCACACCCAGGCTGTCGGTCATACCGGTAATATCACCTGCCAGCGCCATGTCTGCCTGCGACAGCGCCTGGCCTATCCCCCGTACCGTGCCAATGAAACCGATCGATGGAATGGCCCAGATCAGGTAGCGGATCATGGAGTTTTCCGCTTCCAGCTTTAGCGCCAGTGCCTCGACACTCGACTGGATGGCATCTGATGTATTTTGCACGTCATTGGTAATCAGGTAACGACGGATACTGGCGGTCAGTGTCCTGACCAGCGGTGTGTTTCTTGCCTCGCCAGGCAACTCATCAAGCGCGACCAGTGCCTCGGCCATGTCCTGTGACTCAGCTGATGATTTTTCCAGCAGATCCACCGTGAACAGGTATCTTTCCTTCAGCAACGCCATCAACTTGACCAGGATAAGGTAAGACCCCCACAGCATCAGGATCAGGCAAATCTCCTGCTCATAGTCCTTGAGAATGACAACCAGCTTTCGTGGAGAAGTCTGCCCGAGCTGCCGGGCGGCTTCAGTAATGATCTCTGCCTGAGGCCGGATAAGCCCCACGTAGATCAGGTGCACAACAACAATAGAGACGACTAATGCAATCAGGCTTTTAATTATTTGTGGCATGCTAAATATCCACCGGAAAAGAAACAGGAGAATCCAGGCTAATCGATGAGGTTTTGGCCTGCACGATCGCCAGACCAGCCAACAGGCCACCTGCCAAGAGGATTGCCGTAAAGATCAGTATTTTTTTCCTGTACGTCTTTGTTGGCATACTATTGCCCTCCATATAAATATCTTGCCACTCTAAACCCGGTGTCTTCCCGCCCGTTGACGGCGCCATCACGAAAGGATGCCCGCAGCTCGGTTAGCGTCCCGGAGCGCCAGCTGGAACCTTTAATGACATGGTTGGTCCCCTTGTCATCACCAAGTGGATCGGTTTCCCGGGTTTGCTTTGCCGGTGGCACCAGCGAATAGTAGTCATGTACCCATTCACTGACGTTACCGGTAAGATCATATAAGCCCGCACTGTCAGGGGCAAAACTGCCAACCGGTGCAATCTTTTCATATCCGTCATTATAGTTCGCAACAAATATTTTCACCGTGTTCCTGGCTGCTTCATCGGCAATGTTCCCCGAGGCCGGTGGTACGACAAATTCATTGCCCCAGGTAAAAATCGTTTGCTGTTTACGCCCGGCCTTTCTCGCCAACCATTCCCACTCTGCCTCGGTTAGCAGACGGTAGCCTTCCGATGTCTCATTGACACCGCTGAGCTGGCCACTGCGGATAACATAAAAGGGTTTCAGCTTCTCCCGGGTGCTCAGCCAGTTACAGAATGCTGCCGCGTCCAGCCAGCTGATCGATGTGACCGGGTAATCCCCCGTGTGGCTTGATCCAGATGGCTTGCGAAAACGCGAATACTGGCCAACAGTCACTTCTTTCAGGCCCGCATAAAACGGCTTTTGCAATTCAACATCTCGCACAAACTCATTGGCTCGTTGGCCCTTTTCATGTCTGGCCGCACCCATCCTGAATTGAGAAGGCGTGAATAACTTGAATTCCATGCCAATATTATTCTTGTACGACTTCCTGGCCTCGGCCAGCCTGGCTGATTGCTCATCCTGTAACTTGACGCTGACTGTCGTTGTCTTTTTACTCGAGGGACGCAGTGTTTTTGTCACCGATCGATAACCCTTCCTGGACAGGGTCACCCGGTGCCTGACGGCCTGCAACGAAACACCAAGCGGGGTCTTCCCTGCTGGCTTGCCATTAATTAATACATCGGCAACCGGACTTGAGTTGATCTCTACCCGACCCATCTCGGCCCGCAGCGTAAAAGCTACACTGGTTGTTTCTCCCGCAGTTAACGTAATACTACGCGACTCAGGGTAATAACCAGCCTTGGTGTAACGGATCGTGTTGCTAACGGCGGCATTGATGGTAACCGGCGAGGCGGGATCTACCTGGCGTCCGTTGACCAGCAAATCGCCACCGGTTGGTTTGAGATCAAAATCCACGTAGGCTTTTTTTAGCTGTAGGCGGTAGTTGCGCGTTGCCTCCGACGAACGATTGGTGATTTCTATTTGATCGGTCACCGTTTCATAATCAGGCGTCACGATCTCTACATTATATCGGCCACCAGCATAGTCACCCGACAGTGGCGTCACCCCTTTCATTTCACCACCAATCATTACCGGCATGCCTTCAGGAACCGAGTTAATATCCATATGACCTGTCACTGGTGTCAATTCAGCGGATATGCGCTTTTCTTCACCGCGGGCCAGTACAACCTCAACCATTTTAGGTTCATGATAGGGGCTATCGACCGCCAGTGAATAGGTACCCGGTTCCAGGTCAATCGTTAACTCGCCACTGACCGCCATCAAGCGGCCATCGATCATCCATCGCACCTCGTCATGCCCGGCATTACTGACCGCACGTAGCTTGCCCGGCAGCTCCTTCAATTCAACCTGAATGTGCCCGCTATGATCGGGAGATATTTCCAGCGACCGTTCGGCAAAGCCCGTGGCGCTGACATTTAACAGGATGCTGGAACTAAAAGCATAAACTTTTCTGCCGACCGTGAAGCCCACCCCCTTTTCCATGTCAATGACCGCAGTCTGTGACGCGTCGTCAGGCAGGACCTCGACCGATACCACTCTCATCAGCACGAAAATGATGAATAAAAAGACAAATACACTGATGACAGACGCAAAGATGCCCAGATAGATGCGGCGTTGCCTGGCCTGGGCACGTAATAATTCAGCGTTATATTCGTTCATTGCACATCACTTCGACTTCAAGCCTGGCCTGACCTAACTTGATATCAATATTGAGTAACTTTGATTTATAACCGGGTCTTTTGCCTTCCAGGGTATATTTACCGGGCCTTAACCTGACCAGTTTCTGTGTCACGATCCCGACCTTGCCGACCCTGCGGATGGTAATATCGGTAAGGTTATCAGACCAGATCATTAATTCTGCAGGCTGGTTATAACGCTCAAGCAGGCTGGCGAGTTCGATCGACTTCGATGCAAGCGACTTGCTCATATCAGTGAATGCCTGGGCATCCTGCAAGGTCTTTTCCGCCATGGCCGCCACATTCGGGGAAGCCAGTCGATGATGCCTGTCGACATAATCCGAGATCGTCTGACTGAGCGAGGTAATGCGCCGGGCAAGCTTTACCTTCTTGATTAACTCACCGTTATCCGGATGCATCTTTAACGCTTGTTGATAAGTGGTGAGTGCAAGAGACCAGTTATCGTGTTTGGTTGCCTGGTCCCCTTTCCTGATTGCACTGGACAGTGAAAGCGCTCTGGCCTGTGCCGAAATTCTGCCACTTAGGATCTGTATTTCCCGGCGCGAGGGAAAGATGGCTTTGGCGCTACGCAGAGCAGATCTTGCTGCCGATAGTTTTCGATGGTCCACTGCCGTCAGGCCAGCGTTGATATAGGCTGCAAAATCTTCTTCGGCGATGTGTTGCGCCAGTTGTGATATCTCGTCCTGCAGTTCGACTCGCAGGGGATCAAGCGCCGTAACTTGCTGCAAAATTCGGTAGCGCTTTCTAATATCATTCTCGATGTGGGCGATGTTTGCCTCGTCCAGCAGTTGTTTTACCTCCGGCAATCTATCGATACGTTGTTTCAGGGTCAGGGCATCCGGCTCTGCAGGCTTGAGGGTCAGTGCTTCATCAATACTCAATTTCGCCTTGTCAGGTGACATATCATTTAAGAATGCCAGGGCGCTGGAATAAGCCGCCGAGTATCGCTGATTCCAGTCAGTCAGGGCTCTCTCGGCCAGTAAGCCGGCATCCATGATTGCCTTGAGTGCCTGCTTATAATCGCCCTGGCTAAAAGCCGACAATGCCTGCTGCTTGAATGCCTGGATGTCGTGATCAGCCTGCAGATTCCAGGCAGGCAGGTTCGCCATGGCTAACTGCCCCTCGATATTTGTTTCGTAGTCTTTAAGCGCCAGCTTGAACTGTTCTCTGAGTTCGGCCCCGTCATCTGTCGGGATTGTTATTTCCTGCTGAATGGGGACAGGCTGTGTTGTGTTATCAGCAGGGCCAAGATATTTCATGGCCAGCAATAACAGCAGGCCGGCCAGTACGATGGCGCCTGCCAGGTAGAGTGTTAGCAGTCGTTGTCGTGCGACTTTCTTGTTAGCTTCCGACAACTCATCGGGACGCATGCTTTATCTCTCTCAAAGCTGGACATCAGGGGCTGATTCGGCTTCATAGATTTCCTGCAGGAAGGCTCGCCACTGATTAAACTGCTGATTGGCATCACCCGTGAGTTTGGTCGTTGTTTCTTCAAACTCCACTACCTGCGGCTCCAGTTCAAGGTTCAGCGATTGACCAAGCTCCTCCAGGGTATCCCGATGGAAACTGGCTTGCTCATAGGTTTGAACACTCTTACTTAGCATCATGCCTCCTCCAATTCCGGCAGTAACCGCTACCGTACCCATGGAGACACTGTTGTCACTGTCAGCGTTGCTTCCAGCATACACAGCACCCGCAATCAATAATGCCCCAATTACGCCCTGCATGATGGCTTCCTTCTTGGCTTCGCGAATGGCCTTCAGCTCCAGGTGGCTACTCTCCTGCCAGATCGCATAGCTCTCACTGATGTTCTGACTGAATATCTCGTAGTGACTTTGCATGCGATCGATGAATAGCTGATCCCTGACGCGAAGCGACTTGATGCGCTGGTACATAGGGTCAGCATCACTGGGTAACCCGGCTAACGAGACCTTGCCTGTATTGGACCAGAACATAAAGTTGGGTTTATGACCATATTGCAGGTACTGCGAGAATGTCTCCTCGGAAAAACTTGCGCCAAAACGGATCTCGGTCAGCTGCTTCAGGCTTTCAAGTTCCTTGTCATCGCGTGTGCGTAGCTCCTCGACGATATAATCTGCTGCCTCGGTAAACACTGGCTGATAGGGATCCTTGCCACTATTTCGTGAACCACTATAAAAATTTTCTGCCACGGTATGACTGAAAGAATGTTTCAGCCATTTCCTTTCTGAAATATCATAAACCTCGACCTCGATGCCCACCTCTTCGCCGTTGGATTTTTTAATCTTACCCAGTACGTACAGGTCACCAGTCGATGACTTGTCAGGGGTTACCCTGACCGCGCCGAACTCCCCTGTTTGTTCCAGCGCCAGTTTTAATTGATAGGCAAACAGGTTTGCCTCGGCACGGCGCAATTCCGGCCAGATGCCATCTTTCTCAGCCTGTTCCAGATCTTCTGGCAGGCCCGGGTCAAATACCGGGACAATAACGTCCAACCGGGGTTTGCTCGGCGGCAACACAACGTTACTGTTTTCAGGCTGCCCCGGTTCAAGCAGTTCGGATGAGTAGGCAGGCCCTACCGTTGGTTCCGACTGCCTGACCGAACCGGATGTCGCCATACAACCGGATAAGAATATGGCGGCCGTAGCAACCAATAATGTGATTACTCTACCCAGCATGCTGCATATTCCTCACCTGGCATAGCGGCTGATCCGCT
>JAPHTU010000301.1 GCA_026196145.1 Gammaproteobacteria bacterium | reverse complement strand
GACATGGGTCTTTGCGTGAACACCTCGGTCAGGGAAAAGGGCTCGCTGCGTTCATCATTGCGCAGCCACTGCCACTCGGACCAATGCCACTTCTCGTTAACTTCATCGACCTGCCGTACCCTGACGGCGTTATCTCCAAAGCTGGCAGGGTAATACCAGTCGGCGACCTCGGCCGCCCTGTCTACCTGCCCCTCCAGCACAATCAGGCTGATCCGGGGCACCTTGGTATAGCCGGGTTCGGGTATCTTTGTACTGCTTATTTTTAAGGGCACGCGTTCGCCATCAAACCGCAATTCAATAATGTCGGAAAATTTTGACTGGAACGGAATAAAGGCTTCACCAAGCTCATTGGCGCGTAAAACCCGCAGGGCATCATAGGCTTCGGCATTCGGGGCTTCCTGGGTATTTTTATAGCGAGCGTTAATGCCGGTCAGCAACGCCTCGATACTGGCACGCACTTCAACCCGGTAGGTACCATTGGTATTGATACTAATTTCCACCAACGCCGGCCGCACCACGTCTGCCTGCGCAGGCAGCGGCAACAATAGCGCCAGCGACGCTAGAACCAGGAATATGTTGAATATTTTCCGCATTGAACCGGGATATTAACCAGGAAACGGTAATTTAACAGACTACGCAATCCATTGGTAAATGATTGTACGCATCAGTTATGTGTTCTAGAATCCTCCGCATATAACTATAAAGAGCAGCCTACACGGGTTCTGGGACACCCTGAAACTGCCGTAACTACCTGAATTACAGGTAAAAGATATCAACTTATTCACCGGGGATTAGACTAATGCCACCTATTGATCGTAGAGAATTTGTAAAACTTATGGGCCTGTCCGCAGTGCCCGCACTGGTTTCTTGTGAAGCCGAAGTCCCACCAGAGGCCCAGCAAGCAGCCGCACCTGCAACCACAACACCAGCGCCTAAAGCTCCCAGTACTGGCGGTGCACCAGAAGGATTTTATGATGTCCCAATGAAGGGCTCCGCCCGTGTCCTGCACATCACCGATGTACATGGCCAGCTGCAGCCGGTCTATTTCCGCGAGCCCAATGTCAACCTGGGTGTAGGCGATGCCTTTGGCCGCCCCCCCCACGTGGTCGGCAAAAAACTGCTTAAGAAAATGAATCTGAATGAAAACTCACCAGAATCGTATGCATACACCTATCTGGATTTTGATAATGCCGCCAAAAAATTTGGCAAGACCGGTGGCTTTGCCAATGCCAAGACCCTGCTCGACAGCCTGCGCAAACAGGCAGGCGGTAAGGACAACACCCTGACACTTGATGGCGGCGACCTGTGGCAGGGCTCCGGAACTTCACTATGGACCCGTGGTGTCGATATGGTCGAGGCCTCCAATATTCTTGGCCTCGACGTCATGGTCGGCCATTGGGAATTCACTTATAGGGAAGATGAAGTACTCAGCAATGTCGCCCTGTTTAAGGGTGACTTCATCGGCCAGAACGTACGCGTAAAGGAAGATGCCCTGATGGGTGATGCGTATCCTGCGCTGGTCGAAAAATATGATGGCCGCGGCTTATTCGATGAAGATTCCGGCCACGCCTTCCGCCCCTATGTCATCAAGGAAGTGAACGGCAAGCGCATCTGCATCGTCGGCCAGGCCTTCCCACGTACCGCCAATGCCAACCCGCAGGAGTTCTTCCCGGACTGGTCATTCGGTCTGCGCGAAGACGACATGATTGAGCTGGTCAAGACCATCCAGGAAGAAGAAAAGCCGGATGCAATCGTACTGCTTTCCCACAACGGTATGGACGTCGACATCAAGATGGCAGAACGCGTGCCCGGTCTGAACGCCGTATTTGGCGGCCATACCCATGACGGCATGCCCAAGCCCGTGATGGTAAAGAATGTCTCCGGCGGCACCTGCCTGGTAACCAATGCAGGTTCCAACAGCAAGTATATTGGAGTCATGGATTTTGAATTTGGCGATGACGGCAAGCTAAAGAATATGCACTACAAGATGCTGCCCATCATTTCCGACTGGCTCGATGAAGACAAGGAAATGGCGGCGTACATCAAGCAAATGCGCTCTACCAGGTATGACGAGAAAATCGTCGAAAGCCGCGCCAAGGATCGCTTTTTTAACAAGAGTCGTGTTGGCAAGACCTACCAGGAAATCCTCGACGAGAAGCTGGCCATTGCCGATCGTACCCTGTATCGCCGTGGTAACTTCATGGGTACCTGGGACCAGATCATCGTTAATGCATTACGATCACATTATGTTGCCGATATCGCATTCACCGCAGGTGTACGCTGGGGTACGACAACACTCAAGGGTGACTGGATCACCATGGAAGACGTCATGACACAATGTTCCATGACCTATGGCGAGACCTATGTCATGGAACAAACCGGCAAGGAGATCATGGATATCCTTGAACAGGTTGCAGACAACCTGTTTGACCCGGACCCTTACCTGCAATCCGGTGGCGACATGGTGCGTGTCGGTGGCCTGGACTACACCATAGACCCGGCGAAAAAGCTGTATGAGCGCCTGACGGATATTCGTCTGGATAATGGTGAGCCGCTGCAAGCGGACAAGACATACACCGTTGCCGGATGGGCTGTGGTACACCGTACACCGGACGGCCCCATGATCTGGGATGTGATCCGAGAGTACCTGCTCTCGGAAAAGGGTGAGGACAATGTCATTAAACTGTCAAAGATCAATCACCCTAAGCTCCTCAATGTCAGCGCCAACCCGGGGATTGCGGATTACCCTGGCGAGATAACCTGATACTGAAAGTCTTTTCTTCCAGTCTTCGTACTGGATAACTTAAGGGCCCCGCAAGGGGCCTTTATTTGTTTGAGAGTTAATATGCACATAGGAACCCCACTATCCACTACTGCTACCCGGGTGATGCTGCTTGGCGCCGGTGAACTCGGCAAGGAAGTCATCATTGCACTACAGCGTCTTGGCGTGGAAGTCATTGCAGTAGATCGTTATGAGAACGCGCCAGGCCACCAGGTCGCGCATCGCGCCTGCACGATTAACATGGCTGACCCTGTGGAGCTACGTGAGCTAATTGAAAAGGAACGACCACACCTGTTGGTGCCGGAGATCGAGGCGATTGCAACGGACACACTGGCCGAACTGGAAGCCGAGGGTTTAACGAGGATTATCCCCGTTGCCCGCGCCACGCAGTTAACCATGAACCGCGAGGGCATACGCCGGCTGGCTGCCGAAGAACTCGGTTTATCCACATCGCAGTACCGGTTTGCCAACTCGCTGGAGGAGTTACAGGCCGCTGCCGATGAGATCGGCTATCCCTGCATTATCAAACCGGTGATGTCTTCCTCCGGCAAGGGACAGTCAACCGCACGCGATGCCAAGGGCATTCCCGCCTGCTGGAAATATGCCGCCTCCGGCGGACGCGTTGACCAGGGGCGTGTGATCGTCGAACAAATGATCGACTTCGATTATGAAATCACCCTGTTAACAGTGCGCGCTATCGGCATGGACGGTAACATCGAAACGACCTTCTGCGAACCCATCGGGCACATTCAACAAAAGGGCGACTATGTTGAAAGCTGGCAACCGCAGGCCATGTCAGACACCGCCATCAGCAAGGCGCAGGACATTGCCCGCAAGGTCACCGCTAACCTGGGCGGCCAGGGACTATTTGGTGTCGAGCTATTCATCAAGGGTGACGAGGTTTATTTTAGCGAAGTCAGTCCACGCCCGCATGATACCGGCATGGTGACCATGACCACGCAATGGCAAAACGAATTTGAATTACATGCACGCGCCATACTGGGCCTGCCGGTGGATACTTCCTTGCGATCTGCCGGTGCCAGTGCCGTCATCTACGGTCAGCATGATGCCAGGGGCATTGCATTTGAAGATGTCGACAAGGCCCTGCAGGTACCACAAACCGAAGTGCGTCTGTTTGGCAAACCCGAGGCCTTCCTGCGCCGACGTATGGGTGTCGCCTTGAGTTATGGTGAAGATACCGATGAATGCAGGCAACGCGCCAAACAGGCAGCAAGCCTGGTTAAACCAGTCATCCTTCCCGAGTCCCGCGGAGACGCGCTGAACTGGTGTGGCTAGTACGCAATTAAGTGATCAGGGATCGATGTTTTCTATGTAAACCAGGATAACGGCATAAAGACAGTGTTGTTAATCTTCAGGAGGGAGAAGTCCGGGTTCTGTTAGCAATAAAAGGTTATAAGGGCATTACATCCAGATCCGCCATAACGGGCCTGGGTTAGAAAAACGACCGCGGGGAGTTGGGAGCATCCCCGGACATTCCCGATATCAAGGGGCCCGCAAACGAACACCCGCTGTTGCATTCGATACTGATGGTGAAAATTCGTTTACATGTACAATATCCGGCATGTTAACCGCCGCCTATAACCCCTGGCTCGTCACACTGTCTGTAATCATTGCGGTCATCGCTTCCTTCACTGCCCTCTCCCTGGCGGAACGGGTCACTGCCTCCTCCAGCCGTCTGACCAATTACTGGCTGGCCGGAGGTGCCATCTCCATGGGGATCGGCATCTGGGCCATGCACTTTATCGGCATGCTGGCCTTTCACCTGCCCATACCCATTGCCTACGATGTCACCCTTACCGTCGTCTCCGGAATCCCCGCCATCCTGGCCTCTGGTGTCGCCCTGTTCGAGATCCACCGTGGCAGCAGAAACCTGTTGACCCTGATCATAGCCGCCCTGGTAATGGGGGGTGGGATATCCGCCATGCACTATACGGGCATGGCCGCCATGCGCATGTCGCCGCCGATAAGTTACGACCCGCTCCTGTTTCTGATTTCAATAATCATCGCTATCGGCGCCTCGATGACCGCCCTTGAGATAGCCTATTACCTGCAGTCTGAGGGGGATTCCAGGTACGCAGTCCCCAAGAAAATAGTTAGCTCCCTGGTTATGGGAGCGGCCATTGCCGGTATGCACTATACGGGGATGGCTGCCGCCAACTTTGTAGAAGGCAGCGTCTGCCTGGCCAGTCCCAGGGGCATAGACCCGACCTGGCTGGCGATTTTGGTGGGTGCAGGCAGCCTTATGGTACTGATGATGACTTTGATGGTATCGGTGTTTGACGCCAGGCTCGCGGACCAGAACGCCAGGATGGTGGAGAAACTGAGCAAGGCCAACCAGGAACTGAACCACCGGGCAGAAGAGTTGGCTGAGGCCATGACCTCGGAACTGCGCGCCAGCGCCAATAAGGATCAACTGCTGCGAACCCTGATCGGTGCCATTCCTGACCTGGTTTGGCTGAAGGACCCGGACGGGGTGTACCTTACCTGTAATCCCAGGTTCGAGCGTTTCTTCGGCGCCAGAGAATCCGATATTATCGGCAAGACGGATTATGACTTTGTTGATAAGGAGTTGGCAGATTTCTTCCGGCAACATGATAAGACCGCCATGGCAGCAGGCAACCCTAGCGTTAACGAAGAACGTGTAACCTATGCCGATGACGGGCATGAAGAGCTGCTGGAGACCGTAAAGACCCCGGTACGGGATAGTGATGATCAACTGATAGGGGTTCTGGGTGTAGCCAGGGACATTACTGAACGCAAACATATCGAGAACAGGCTGCGCACCCTGTCACAGGCCATAGAGCAAAGCCCGGTATCGGTGGTGATTACCGATCCGGATGCCAGGGTAGAATATGTCAACGGTACCTTCGAGCGGGTCTCGGGCTATCGCTCGGCAGAAATAATCGGGCAACATACCCGGAAGCTGCAATCCGGCAAAACCCCTCAGACCGTGTATGAAGAGCTGTGGCAATGCATTACCAACGGCAAGGCGTGGCAGGGCGAGTTCCAGAACCGGAAGAAAAATGGTGAGTTGTACTGGGAGCATGCCCACATCGCCCCGGTACTGGATGACTCAGGAGAAACCATCCACTACCTGGCGGTGAAAGAGGATATATCGCTGCGCAAGCAACAGGAAGAACATATCCTGCACCAGGCCCATTTCGATTCGCTGACCGACCTGCCCAACCGCTTTCTCTCTCTCGACCGGCTATCACAGCTGCTGAACGAGGCACGGCGTACCAACAACCTGGTGGCAGTGCTGTTCCTGGACCTGGATGACTTCAAAAAGGTCAACGACACCATGGGACATGATACAGGTGACAAGCTACTGGTCGAGGCGGCGTCACGCCTGCACGATATGGTTCGCAGCGGCGACACGGTGGGGCGCCTGGGGGGCGATGAGTTTATCCTGCTGCTTGGCGGGATCACCCATGCCGCCGATGCCAGCCAGGTAGCGGAAAGCCTGCTCGATCTGTTCCGAGACCCCTTCTGCATCGATGGCCGTGAGTTACTGCTCACCGCCAGCGTTGGCATCGCGGTTTACCCTAATGACGGTGACAACTCTACGGAACTCCTGCGCAATGCCGACTCCGCCATGTATCATTCCAAGGGACAGGGTCGGAATACATATTCTTATTTCAACGACTCCATGAACAAGGATGTCTCCCGCAGGCTGTTGCTGGAAGAGCAGATGCACGCTGCGCTGGGTCGCGGTGAGTTCAGCATATGTTATCAACCCCAGATAAACATAGACGACCGCAGTATCGTCAGCATCGAAGCATTGCTCAGGTGGGACAATCCATCTCTGGGCGAGGTGTCTCCTGATGAATTCATCCCTATTGCCGAGCAGACCGGACTGATTGTACCTATCGGCGAATACGTATTGTCAGAAGCGATTGGCATGGCAGCCAGGTGGCAACAACGATATGGGCAAGGATTTACGACCGCGATAAACCTGTCACCCAGGCAGTTCCGCGACCCCAACCTGGTACCCTTTATTGAAAAAACCATGCAGCAGACCGGCATTGCGGGTAAATCCCTGGAACTGGAAATCACGGAAGGTGTGCTGATGAGCGGCCACGTCTATATAGAACGCGCCCTTACCAGTCTGAATGCCATCGGTGTGGGTATAGCCATGGACGACTTCGGTACCGGCTACTCATCCCTCAGCTATCTGCGCAGCTATCCCTTCGACACCCTCAAGATCGACCGCAGCTTCATCAGCGATATTACCGTGGACCAGGCTGACCTGGAACTGGTCATCGCCGCCATCGCCATGGCCCATGGCCTGAGCCTGAAGGTGGTAGCAGAGGGAGTGGAGACCGAGGAACAGCTGGAATTGCTGGCGGCGCAGGGATGTGATTATGCACAGGGCAACCTGTTCAGCAAGCCGGTAAGCCCGGAGGAGATAACACTGATGTTTGAAAAGCAGGGCCAGGGGCTATCAGAATGAGGGCTCCTGCGCTTTAATATTTAAAGTGGATTTACCGGCGGATACCTCCCTGCAATCTGCCGGTGCCAGTGTCGTCATCTATAGTCAGCATGACGACAGGGGCATTGCATTTGAAGATGCCGACAAGGTCCCGCAAACCGAACTACACCTGTTTGGCAAATCTGAAGCAGTCTGCTAAATACCATCGAGCAATAACCAGCCCCCCATGCCCACACTGCAGATAATCAAGCCAATACTCCATGCGACCATCCAGGTTTGCTTGCCCTTCCTGCCCAGCCAGATGAGGATAAAACCAATCAGCACGGCCAGTAAGGCAGTAAATAACAACATATCGTCGCTGGCATGACGTGCCAGTTGGTCTGGTGGAATGTTTTCAGGATATCGCATAATCAATGGATCAGTTAACCGGCCTTATTACGGTATACAACGCTTTACTCACAACGTTATCGTTTTATTCTCTACGGATCAGACTGTGCGAAAAGTAACATAATTTTCTACCGGCTCTCGCGGTGTTCGGTAGCGATTAACCACCGCATCACAATCTTCATAACCCAGCGCCATACCGCAAAGCACCCTGACGTTATCATCCAGCGATAGCTCATCGCGCACAATATCCGGATACTCGGCGAGGGCGGCCTGTGGACAGGTACCCAGCCCTTGCTCCAGTGCCAGCAACATCACTGATTGCAGAAACATGCCGTAGTCCATATAGGAACCCGTCTGCATGACATCTTCAATCAGGAAAATCATCATTACGGGGGCGTCAAAGGCACGGTAGTTAGCCACCCATTGATCCATGCGACGTTGTTTATCTTCACGAGCTATACCAAGCGCATCGTATAACTGAAACCCACAGGCCAGTCGTCTGGCTTTATAGGGCTCTTCCCATATTTCGGGATAATACGGGTAATCCATGTTGCCACGATCACCGTTTCGAAACGCTGACTCGATTCTGTCCTGCAACCGGCCTTTAGCCGCACCTGTTAATACCACTACATGCCAGGGTTGCGTATTCGCACCGGATGGCGAACGCCCGGCATCCCGTAAAATGTCTTTTATAATATCTTCAGAAACTGCCTGATTGGTAAATGCGCGTACCGAATGCCTTTCTGTGACCGCCTGCGAAACCTTCATATTAAAACCGAACCCTTGTTATGCCGAACCTGCTATTTCACCTTCGATCACATAGACCTGGTTTCTGCCGGCCTCCTTGCCCGCATACAATGCCGCATCTGCCTGCTTGACCAGATCTTGCGGCTGCATCTCCATGTCATGACTGAACTCACTAATACCCAGCGTTATGGTCACCACACCATACGGGCTTTCCTTATGCTCTATATTCAAGCCCAGTACTGCATGGCGCATGGTCTCTGCCAGTTGTCTTGCGTGTGGCAACTCGGTATCGGGCAGGATAACCGAGAATTCCTCACCGCCATAACGCGCCACCATATCCCCCGGTCTCCGCAGGCAGGACTGAATAATATTGGCGACGTTAATCAGCGCCTGGTCCCCCTCATGATGCCCGTATAAATCATTAAAGGTTTTGAAATAATCCAGGTCCACCATAAACAACGTCAACGGGTGCTGTTGCCGTTTGGCTGTCTTCATCTCCTTTTCCAGTGCGAAATCGAATGCGCGGCGGTTAGGGACCCCGGTCAGGTGATCACGGCGTGTTTGTTCCAGCAATACATTAGCCAGGGCTTCATTATGACGTGCATATACCCAGGCGACCCAGGTACACACGGACATGACAAACAAGGTAACAACACCCTGCATCACACCAAGTGTCTTCCCATGTATCTGAATTTCCGGAAACTCGTACCCGCCCAGTCTCATAATGACAAAACTCAGCATAACCAGTGACAACGCCATGGCATACAGCAGGCCAGATATTCTACCGAGCAGTAAAACCGCAGCGACCGGGATCAGAATCCCTATAACAAGAACAGGTGAGTCACTACCGCCAGCGACATACGCACGAACAGCAACCAGGCAAACCAGGCTGCTAAAAAACAGGTGCCCGGCAAGCCTGACCTTTATATGGTAATGCGACATAAACATGGTGATAAGGGCGACCGAATATACGCCTACGATCGGCCCCAGCCCATGGGTATGCATAGGCGCCAATGTCAGGCGTATCGCCATTAATATCGTATAGGCAACCAGGATGAACAGTGCCGCACGAAACAATAATTTCGCCAGATCCTGGTCCTGTTTTTCCGGCTTGCTATCTGAACCAATATCCAGCCGATAGTAACCCTGTTCAGTCGCTTTATTCACGGTCTGCCTCGACCGCTATATCAGGTATCTTGGTAAATGAAATTCGCATTGGCGCCGTCGCCGCGGCATCCTGCATGGTCGCGGTATAGATGCTTTGCGGGCCGAACTTCATATTAATCTGATCCATGAGTTTACCCAGGTCCTGACGTCGTTGATCTTCCGGAAATAACGACAGACTCATACTGGATTCCGGCACCAGCTTGCTGAGTGTAACACCGACGCTCAGTGGCGCCATGGTAGTCGGGCGCTGCTTC
>JAPHTU010000151.1 GCA_026196145.1 Gammaproteobacteria bacterium | reverse complement strand
TGAGCCTGATACCGAACTTTGTTCCCGCCGTGATGGGTTTTGGTATCTGGGCAATCATCGATGGGCAGGTCGGACTGGCCCTGTCCGTCGTGGCTGGTATGACACTGGGTATCGTGGTCGATGATACGGTGCATTTTCTCAGCAAATACCAGTGGGCAAGGGAGAAGCATGGTCATAGTGCCGAGGACGCCGTGCGTTATGCCTTTTCCAAGGTAGGCACAGCACTATGGGTAACCTCGCTTACCCTGATTGCCGGTTTCTTTGTACTATCAACTTCTGCATTCGAACTGAACAAGGGCATGGGCCAGTTGACCGCGCTGGTGATCGGGCTGGCATTGTTTGCCGACCTGACCTTTCTACCGGCAATCTTGATGAAATTTACACGGGGAGTAAAAGCATGAGACTAAACTGGATATTAATAGCGGCCCTGCTGGCGCCCGTCCTGGCAATTGCAGAAACGCCCGAGGAAAAAGGCCTGGCCATCGCAGTAGAGGCAGACCGTCGCGATACCGGCTGGGGCGACTACACCGTCAACATGACCATGACGCTGTTTAACAAGCAGGGGCAGAGCAGTGAGCGCAATATGAAGAGCCGTTCACTGGAAGGTAAGGACGACGGTGACAAGACCATCATTGTCTTTAACAAGCCCCGCGATGTAAAAGGCACGGCCCTGCTGACCTTTACACACAAGGTCGGGTCGGATGATCAATGGCTGTATCTGCCCGCACTAAAACGTGTCAAACGTATTGCATCCAGAAACAAGTCAGGCCCCTTTGTTGGCAGTGAATATGCGTATGAAGACCTGTCTTCGCAGGAAGTGGAAAAATATACCTATAAATACCTGAAAGACGATTCCTGTGGTGAACATGCCAAAGGGCTGTCCTGTTTCGTCAACGAGCGCGATCCGGTGGATGAGTTTTCCGGGTACACGGTGCAGCATGTATGGGTCGACAAGGAAGAATACCGTCCGCAGAAGATAGACTTCTATGATCGCAAGGGTACCTTGTTAAAGTCATTGACCTTCTATGACTACAAACAATACCTGGATCAATACTGGCGGGCGGACCGTTTAATGATGATCAACCACCAGACCGGCAAGAAGACCGAACTGAAATGGGACGGCTATAATTTTCGTACCGGTCTGAAAGACAGCGACTTCAACAAGAACAGTCTGAAGCGAGCGAAGTAAGTCCTTGCTCAGACTGGTTACAGTATGGGTCCTGTGCAGCTCAATGGTAACACCGCTGCTTGCCGGTGAATGGAGCGGTAACGTTGCAATAGAAGCACGTTTTTTTCAGCATGACGGCCTTGATCGTCGACAGGATAATAGCAATTACTCAGTCTCGGCCCTGCCGGAGTATTACCATGAATGGAACGAGGCTGCCGATTCCTTTACCTTTACCCCGTTCATTCGTATCGATTCCGATGATAGCGAACGTTCACATGCCGATATCCGTGAGCTCAAATGGACGCATGTGAGTGATAGCTGGGAACTGGATCTCGGTATCAGCAAGGTATTCTGGGGGGTAACCGAGTCACAACACCTGGTCGACATCATTAACCAGACGGACCTGGTAGAGAACCTCGATGGTGAGGATAAACTGGGACAGCCGATGGTGAAGTTCTCCACCGTGCGTGACTGGGGAACGGTCGACCTGTTCCTGCTGCCGGGTTTTAGTGAGCGCACGTTCCCGGGCAAAAATGGGCGGCTGCGAAGCATCCCCTATGTTGATACCGATCTTGAAAGTTATGAAGACAGTCAGGAACAAGATCATATCGACTGGGCCGCACGTTGGTCGCATTCCTTTGATATCTGGGATATTGGCGTGTCGCATTTTTCCGGTACAGGCCGTGACCCCATCCTGAGTCCCACCCGGGATACTAATGGTAACGTCGTGCTGGCACCGTTCTATGAGCAGATTGACCAGACCGGGCTTGATGTACAGGCAACCATCGATGAATGGCTGTTAAAGCTTGAGTTGATTTCACGTAACGGAATCGGTCAGCGCTATACTGCATCAACGGTTGGTTTTGAATATACGCTGGTGGGTTTGTTTGAAACGCCGCATGACCTCGGGCTGCTGGCCGAGTATTTATACGATGAACGCGGTCGCAATGCGCCGGGATTCTTTGAAGATGACCTGTTTCTGGGCGCGCGCTGGGTATGGAATGATGCAGAGAACACCGAATTCCTCGCTGGCGTTATTCAGGATAGCAGTAGTAGTGAACGTACATTCAGGCTGGAGGGCAGTCGCCGCGTGGGACAAAGTACAAAACTCAATATTGAAGCACAGTTCTTCTCAAATATTCCGGACAGTTCCAGTCGAGCAAACTTCAACCAGGAAGACTTTGTTCAGGTGGAGCTTGCCTGGTATTTCTGATGGGCAGAGAGTTAATCAAGGCTTCAGCTGCTTGACTATAGATTCAAAGTTATTCGGGATCGCATCAATACATCACCCCAACCAGGAACAGGCTAAACCAGGGGATGTAGGTAATTACCAGCAGGGCAGCGATCAACACCATCATCCATGGCAGCGCGGCCCTTGTGACTGCGCCCAGGCTGAGGCCTGACAAGCCTGCTGCTACATAGAGGTTCAGACCTACCGGCGGCGTGATCATGCCGACCTCCATATTGGTGGTCATGATAATGCCCAGGTGGATCGGGTCGATGCCAAGTGAAATGGCAATGGGATGAAACAGGGGGGCCAGGATCAGCAGGATGGCGGAAGGCTCCATAAAGTCACCGGCAAACCAGAGAATGATATTTACCATCATCAGAAAGGCCCATGGCGATAAGTCCTGGTCCACTACCTTTTGTGCCAGTTGTTGTGGCAGTTGCTGTTCGGTTAGCACGTGGGCAAAGATCATGGCGCAGGCGATGATGAACATCAGCATGGCGGTCATCTTGGCCGCTGCCAGCATCACTTCCGGCACGTCCTTGAAGCCCATGTCGCGGTGTACAAACAGTGCGATGAATGCAGAGTAGACTGCTGCAACAGCGGCAGACTCGGTCGGGGTGAATATGCCGCCGTAGATGCCACCGACGACAATAAGTATCAGCAGTAGCCCCCAGAAGGCACCGAAAAAGCTCTTCAACAGATGCTTCCAGCCACACCAGGGTATTCGCGGCATATCGCGTTTACGGGCATAGATATAGGTGGTGACGAGCAGGAACATTCCCATCAGGATCCCGGGCAGGATGCCTGCAATAAACATCTTGCCAACCGATTCCTCGACGGCGTCGGCATACACGATCATTGGTATGGATGGCGGAATCAGGATGCCCAGGGAGCCGGCTGTTGCGATGACACCCACGGCGAAATGCTTGTCATAACCCGCCTGTACCATGCCGGGGATCAGGATGGAGCCGATGGCCACCACGGTTGCCGGGGAAGAACCGGAGATAGCGGCAAAAAACATGCAGGACACCACTGCCGCCATGGCCAGGCCGCCATGCATCCAGCCTACCAGTGCCTTGGCAAATTCAATCAAACGTGCGGAGACGCCACCAGTCGTCAGGAAATGCGAGGAAAGTACGAAAAACGGAATTGCCAGCAGGGTGGTGTGTTCCATGGTATCGAATAGTTTCTGCGCGACTACTGTCGGCGGGTCTTCGGTACCCAGGGTGATAAAAGCCAGACTGGTAAAGCCCAGGCTGATGGCAATCGGTACGCCCAGCAGCAGCAATGCAATAAGGCCGGTAAAGAGCAGGGCGGCGCTCATTCCTCAATCTCTCCGGACTTCATGACATCGTGTTCAGAGCGACCCACATGCAGCAGCTCTCCGCGCCAGATCTTTACACCAAGCTGGAGCAGTCGGTAGGTCATCAGGGACATGCCAACCGGAATAGCCAGGTACGGAATCCATTGCGGGATCTGCAGGTCCAGTGTCAGGTCACCCCATTGCCAGAT
>JAPHTU010000122.1 GCA_026196145.1 Gammaproteobacteria bacterium | reverse complement strand
TACCCGTTATCAAAATCCGCGACAATATTTTTGTTTGCGAACTTTACCATGGCCCGACACGGGCATTTAAAGACATGGCATTACAACCTTTTGGTGCTGTTCTTTCAGGCATCGCACAACAGCGTAACGAAAACTATTTAATCATGGCCGCAACCAGTGGAGATACCGGCCCAGCGGCGCTGGAAACCTTTAAAGACCAACCGAACATCAAGGTTGTATGCCTTTACCCGGTGGGTGGCACATCAGACGTACAACGCCTGCAAATGGTCACTGAAACCGCAGAAAATTTAAAAGTGGTCGGCGTAAAAGGTGTCTTTGATGACACACAAAATGCGCTTAAAACTCTGCTGAGCTCAAACGACTTCAAGGCAACATTACAAGCAGAAAACACCTGTTTATCTGCTGCTAACTCGGTCAACATGGGACGCATTATATTCCAGTTGATATACCACGTGCATAGTTACCTGGAGCTTGTACGCAGACAGGAAATCCAGTTGGGTGACAAGGTCTATCTCGATGTTCCCAGCGGCAACTTTGGCAACGCGCTTGCCGGCTATTACGCCATGAAGATGGGATTACCGGTTGAAAATATTATCATCGCCTCAAACAGTAATAATGTCCTGACCCAGTTAATCGAAACCGGCAAGTACGATATTAAAGACCGCGCTGTTGTCACAACCATCTCACCGGCAATGGATATATTGAAGTCATCCAATATCGAGCGGGTACTGTATGACCTGTATGGTGCGGAGCGCACCAAAGATTTAATGCACCAGCTTGATACTGAGCATTGCTACGAACTGACAAAGAACGAACATGAGCATTTGAAAAAGTACTTCGTTGCAGATTATTGCACTGACGAGGAAGGCACGGAAATCATCAGGCAGGAATTCGAAAACGGGTATTTAATGGATCCGCACACCGCGACCTGCTTCAAGGCACATCGCACCTGCGCAAAAAAGGATATACCAACTATCGTCTATTCAACTGCAGAGTGGACCAAATTCTCATCGATCATTGCCAACACATTAACCGGGAAGACCGACTACCAGGATATCGATGCGCTCAAGTACATCTCTGAGGCTTCCGGACTGGATGTCCCTGATATGATTGCCGGGCTTTTTGACAAGCCGGTTGCACAAAAAACAGTTGCTGAAAAACACGAGATAGAAAACGAAGTCATCTCTTTCCTGCAGGCTTGATCAGGCTGAGGCATAAAGGCAGAACCAACTAAATACCTTACAGCCTAGTCATTCATTCGGCGGTCGATAATATCCAGTAAACGTTTTTCCTTGCGCATAAAGGCAAAAACATAGCCGAGCATAATACCGACCGTTGCGAACAGCATCATCATTAATATCGGCGCCATCATAACCAGCATGGAAATGATGTCACTGGAAAGCGAGTTATTCATCAGCCCGTTATACACATAGGCCGGATTCGCCAATTGAGGCTGATCGATGGCCAGCCAGGCATAAACCACCAGCAAGGCAAACAATGCACCGCCACCGACTATCGGCCAGCTGCTGACCAGCCGGCGTTCCTTACGAAGGAACTGGTAGTCGTCCGGCGATAAACTCAACGACCCAGCGACTCCATACGAATACGGGTAATGTTGCCAAAAGTCGCATCCAGGGCCTTGATCTTGTCAATCGCGGTATTCATTTGCTTTTCCCTGACCTTGTGCGTCAGCATGATGATCTCGGCCTGTTTTTCATTCTTTGGATCTTTCTGGATAACCGCCTCGATACTGATACCTGCACCGCCCAGGATAGATGTCACCTCTGCCAGGACGCCGGCCTTGTCAGCCGCCAGCATGCGCAGATAGTAGGATGTTTTAATGTCCTCAATCGGCAATACCGGAATATCTGAAAGCGAATCCGGCTGGAACGCCAGGTGCGGTACGCGGTTTTCGGGGTCTGAAGTCAGGGTACGCACCACATCAATAATGTCGGCAACTACCGCGGACGCCGTCGGCTCGGCACCTGCACCAGCACCATAGTAAAGTGTTGGACCCACGGCATCGGCCATTACCAGGACGGCATTCATTACGCCATCCACGTTGGCGATCAGGCGATTTTCCGGTATCAGCGTGGGATGTACCCGTAGTTCGATACCTTTTTTGGTGCGTCGTGTAACACCCAGATGTTTAATGCGATAGCCAAGTTCCTCGGCGTACTCGACGTCTTCACGGGTAATCTTGCTAATACCTTCGGTGTAACAGGCATCAAATTGCAGCGGGATACCAAAAGCTAGTGAAGCGAGAATCGTCAGCTTGTGTGCCGCATCGATTCCCTCAACGTCAAAGGTTGGATCTGCTTCGGCATAACCCAGCTCCTGCGCCTCTTTCAGTACATCGTCAAAATCACGACCTTTATCACGCATCTCGGTGAGGATGAAATTCCCGGTACCATTAATAATGCCGGCCACCCATTGAATTTCATTGGCACTCAGGCCTTCGCGTAAGGCCTTGATAATCGGGATACCACCGGCAACCGCTGCCTCGAATGCGACGACCACGCCTTTCGCCTGGGCCGCCTTGAATATTTCATCGCCATGCAGAGCAATCAAAGCTTTGTTGGCTGTCACCACATGCTTGCCGTTTTCGATGGCCTGTAAAACCAGTGTACGTGCAGGCTCATAGCCGCCAATCAGCTCTACAATTACCTCACAATCCGGATCATTCACAACCTCCTCGGCATTCTCTGTCAGGCGGACATCCGTTAGGCCCAACTCCTGTGCCCGCTCCAGCTCCCGGGCCGCGGCCATATCCACGCGAATACCGCGACCTGCCCGACGGGCAATCTCCTCTGCATTGCGCATCAATACCGTCGCGGTTCCGCCACCGACAGTACCCAAGCCCAGTAAACCTATTTTGACCGGTTCCATGATTTCGTTACCCTTCCCTGACTATCATTGAGATTAAACTAGATTAAACCATCTTTTTTGAACATATCCCGAATGCCCCGAATCGCCTGCCGGGTACGGTGTTCGTTCTCGATCAGTGCGAAACGCACATGCTGATCACCATAACTACCAAAACCCAGACCCGGTGATATCGCTACCTTGGCCTCCTGTAACACCTTCTTGGAGAATTCCAGCGACCCCATTTCGGCATAGGCCTCCGGAATCTTTGCCCATACAAACATCGTCGCCCTGGGTGGCTTGATATGCCAGCCGATTGAATTCAGGCCGTCACATAATACATCGCGACGGCTTTGATACATGTCGCGTATTTCATGCACACAGTCCTGTGGACCTTCCAGTGCGGCAATGGCGGCAATCTGGATCGGCGTGAACATGCCGTAATCCAGGTAGGATTTCATGCGCGCCAGCGCACTGACCAGTGTTTCATTGCCGCACATAAAGCCGACCCGCCAGCCCGGCATATTGTAGCTCTTGGAAAGCGAGAAAAATTCAACCGCAATATCGGTTGCGCCGGGTACCTGTAAGATTGACGGCGCCTTGTAACCATCAAACACGATGTCGGCATAGGCCAGGTCATGAATTACCCAGATTTCATGCTCCTTGGCAACCGCCACCACCTTTTCAAAGAATTCCAGTTCCACGCAGTCCGCCGTCGGGTTACCCGGAAAATTCAGTACCAGCACCTTCGGCTTGGGCCAGGAATCGACGATGGCCTTGTGTAGTTCCTCGAAGAAATCCACCTCTTCATTCATGGGAATATGACGGATATCGGCACCCGCAATCACAAAACCATAAGGGTGGATGGGATAAGCAGGGTTCGGTACAAGTGCCGCATCGCCAGGCGACATCATCGCCAGTGCCAGATGCGCCAGCCCTTCCTTGGAACCGATGGTGACAATGGCCTGGGTTTCCGGATCCAGCTCAACATCATAGCGGTCCTTATACCAGTTGGTCATCGCCCTTCTCAGCCTGGGAATGCCTTTCGACATGGAGTAACGGTGTGTGTCACCGCGCTGAGCGGCCTCGGTCAGCTTGTCGACGATGTGTTTCGGCGTCGGCTGGTCCGGGTTGCCCATACCAAAATCAATAATATCTTCACCACGTGCGCGCGCCGCCGCCTTGAGCCGGGTTACTTCGGCAAGCACATAGGGTGGCAGGCGTTCAATGCGGGCAAATTCTTCGTTCACTATCTGTTCCGGTAATAACTCTAGTAGACTAGGCAGTAGTACATTTCAAAAGTCGCACAAGTTACCATGCTGGGAAAGACTGTTAAAGAAAAATGAAGATTTCTCTCGACAATGGCACCGCAGATTACCGTATTACTGCCTATGAACCCGGCAGTATTACGATCAATGAGGAAATCATTGAAACCGCCGTCATTGTGCATGCCGGTGGGTTCCGACTTTGGCAGGCAGAATCAATTGAATCCCTGACCGAGGCGCTTATACTCACCGCGCTGGAAGATAAGCCGGATATCCTGCTACTCGGCACCGGCATTCGCCAGCAATTTCCGGCACCGGCGCTCATGAAACCGGTCGCAGAATCGGGAACCGGGCTGGAAGTGATGGACACCGCCGCCGCGTGTCGCACCTACAATATCCTGATATCGGAAGATCGGCATGTCGTGGCCGCCCTGCTGCCGGGATAGCCTGCCAACCTGATCGAGATCAAACTATATAATCGCAGACAACCTGATAATCAGGTTCAGCAGAACACCAGGGAATCCATACATGTTTGAAAATCGCCACGTCCTAAATGAAGAAGAAACCAGGATTCATGAAATGATCCGGGAAATGTATCAGCATGCGACGAATGCCATGGAACAGGCCATTGAATGCCTGATGAGCCAGGATACGGAAATTGCCGATGCGATTATCAAACAGGACAACAAGCTGAACGAATTGACCCGCCAAGTGGAACAAGAATGCCTGATGGTCATCGCCACCCAGCAACCCATGGCCCGGGACGTGCTCGATATCATCGCCAGCCTGCAGATCTCCAGCGAACTGGAACGCATAGGAGACCACGCAAAAGACATCGCCAAAATTGTCATGATGATGGATCCGAGTGATTTTTCCGGCCCCATGGACCAGGTATCCGCCATGGCCAACCTATGCCAGGACATGTTTGCCCAGGCTATGGATGCATACAGCCGACGTGACGTGGAACTGGCAAAAGATTGTGCCAATGACGACCACGAAGTGGACGAGCTCAATAACCTCGCCTCCAGTAGCCTGCTGATGCAGATTGCCACCCAGCCTGACCAGGACATGCATGCCACCCACCTGTTATGGGTCGCCTACCACCTGGAAAGAATCGGCGACCGGATCAAGAATATCGCCGAACGCGTGGTGTTTATGGTGACGGCAGAGACGCCTGATCTGGACTAGTGATGCGTTGACCACGTTGATTTACATATAATTAAGGAGATATTGGTAGGGCCTCTCCGGGTCGGTAAGGATATTACCGAACTTCTTGGTACCGGTTAGAGAATAAATACGAAACAGAGCAAGGCCGTCAACGCAGGAAATTTCCGCAATTCCATTGGCCCGGCATTTCCTTAACATTTCCAGAAGAACGCTACCAAGATAATTCTCAGGACGTTCTTTAGTCGGGCCATAAAAATCGACGTGTTCGAAATCAGGCAGATCGTCAGAACGAAAGATTTCCCTTCCATTCATTTTTGCGGTCTTCCCAAAGTCGAGTGCCTTGGTTCTTTTCTTCGACTTATACACCGAAGATCCTGGCCCATAGGTATTCGACCAAAGCCGGACATAAAAAGGGTCTTTTTTTCTTTTTTCCAGCGGAGCAAGAATGTACACGCTCTCAATCAGGGACTCCGGCTGTGCAAACCCGGAAACCGTGAGAAAGAATATTTCTTTTCCATTTTCTGTCGTTTTATAGCAATCGACGATTTTAAACATTCTATGAATTGCGTCGGTCAATTCTTCAAGAGCAATACGCGCATCGCGTGCAATAATTAATTCCTTTATATGCTCTTTTTCTTCGAGCGCTTCGTTGAAACCCCTGCGTTTAAGGAAATCAGCGTTCAAGGAACGCTGTTTACGCATATCCCAAAGGGTGGTTTTTGCTAAATATCCTGCGAATATCAAAACGGCAAGGAATAATATCAATGACAAAATATCTTCCATAAATCCTCCTGAACCGAAGGTTAACAGATCTGAACCACTACAATTAAGGTCGCTGAAACAAAGTACTCTAGCGTTTTATTTGAATTGCTCTTTGTTAGGTCTCTCCATTTTATGAACCCAACTTGTTGTTATCGCGCAGCCAACTTGCGCCTTAGTTTTGTGTGACTAACTGTTATCTTAATAACAACCAGATACCGATATGGAGCGGGTCTCACCTTGTGCGAATCGAACCATTGGGCGATTCACTACTCCATCAAGGAATCCATGGAGAGACCTTCTTTCTCAAGGATATGACGCAGGCGTCTCAGGGCGTCCATCTGTATCTGGCGAACCCGTTCTCGGGTAACACCGATGGTTTGTCCAACTTCCTCGAGCGTAGATTTTTCATAGCCCTGCAGACCGAATCGACGCCGAACCACCTCGCGCTGTTTTTCATTTAAACGGGCGAGCCATTCGTCCAGGTGATCGTGGATAT
>JAPHTU010000108.1 GCA_026196145.1 Gammaproteobacteria bacterium | reverse complement strand
CGTAATCAGCCCGTGGGCGTCATTTCTTTCCCTGATAGTGACCGTCTGTTCATTCATCACCACGTCTTGCTCACCGCGATCAACCCGGTTCCACGGCACGCCCCAGGCCGCCAACTCGCGTACCGCCTTGGGTGCGGTATCCACAAACATTCGAACCACTTCTTGATCCGCACCCCAGTCACTACCCTTGATGGTGTCCGCGAAATGCACATCCTCATTGTCGCCTTTGCCCATAATGGCGTTTGCCAGGCTGGCCTGCATGCCACCCTGTGCCGCCGCCGAGTGCGAGCGTTTGGCTGGTACCAGGCTCAGTACTGTGACCTCTTGGCCACGTCGTTTGGCGCCGATCGCTGCGCGTTGACCCGCCAACCCGCCACCGATTACCAGCACATCGGTATAGATAGTTCTCATGAGGGCAATCCCATCTCGACAGTCGAGGCAGGGGGAGAGGCCTCAACTTCTGAGACACTATGATAGCGCTCGCCTGCATTGTCCTGATGCTCGATACCAATCCTCATGTAGGCCGCCAGTGTCGCCATCTCCAGCATCAGGAAGAAACCGATGATCAGCCACATGGCAACTTTCAGGCGCCGCCTGCCTGCCTCGGGGTCGGCACCTTGCAGCCAGCCCCATTTAAGCGCCAAGCGGTAAAGGCCGATACTGCCATGCAGCACCACGGCAATAGCCAGGATCAATGAGAATGGCCAGTGGCCATCACTCCATAGGCGGTCGGCAGAGGCATAGGGGCCTATTTTTTCGGGATGGAAAAACATCTCAAAAAGGTGTGCCGAGCCAAGAAAAAGCATCAGGAAACCCGTGTAAACTTGCATGAGCCAGAGGCTGGTATCGCTGTGCTTCATCACCGATTTATGGGCCAGAAAAACCTTGTACTGCTGATAGCTGGCGGGGAATTTACGCATTGCCAACCCGGCATGGAGAACAAAGAGAATCAGGATACAGGCAACTGCCAGGGAGACGAGCCAGGGGTAAGACTTGCCGAACAGGTAATATCCCTCGAAGGTCCTGGTCACCATGTACATGGCATCCTTACCGAACAGTATGGAGGATACAAAGAACATATGCCCCAACATGAATAACATCAGCAACAGGCCAGACAGGCTTTGTGCAAGATCCAGGCGGGCGGGAAGCCGGCTTTTGCCGCCCAACTGGTCCAGCCCTACATCCACGGTCAGTGCCTTGTTATCTTTCATGCTTCTCCCGGTTTATTACTGAGCATGTCGCTCTTCAGTACCATTGAAGTCCCGCAACCTGCACCTCGCCAGTATTGACGATTATACATAGCGCCTGAAAGTCTGATTGGTCATGATACTGTCACAGGTTAATAATTGATGTCATCCTCATGAACCGGGCACAATTTTAATCAGCGCCGCACTGTCTTCGTCAATTGAATTACATTTTAATCAGTGATGGTGTAGCGTCATAATCTCTGACCATGACACAACATAATAATATCTCTATTGCGATTACCGGATCGGGTGGTAGCGGTGCTGTTACCGCCGGGCTGATCCTGCTTGAAGCCATGGCGCAGGCTGGTTTTTATGGTCTCATGCAGCGTTCAGCAGGGCCGCAGATACGTGGTGGTGAATCAGCAGTGATGTTGCGTTTTGCTGATCATGAATTATGCGGCCCCGCAGATGTGTTTGATCTATGGCTGGCACTGGACTGGCTCAAGGTGCGGCGCTTTGTGGATGAAATCCCGCTGCATGGGGGTAGTCAGATTATTAGTGACCCGATGATCGGCGAGCCACCAGCCGAGGTCACCGGTCAGCAGGCCGCATTTATTGATCTGTCACTTAAACAGACGGCAGCCACTGTCGAGGGTGGTCGTGTGAATATGGTGGGTATTGGCGTGTTGGCTGCAATGCTGGGCTTATCAGTAGCGACTATGCACAAGGCCATCCAAAAGACATTAAGTGACAAGGGCAAGGCAGTGATATCAGCCTCACTGGCAGCGATAGAAGCCGGCATGAGATTGGTTCCATCCGGCTCGGTGCCACTGACGGCAAATTGGCAAGTGGCTACAGGTGAACGCTGGAATATCAGTGGTAACGAGGCCTGTGGGCTGGGCGCCCTGCGCGGAGGGGTGCGCTTTGTTGCCGCCTATCCGATCACCCCGGCCAGTGACATGCTGGAATGGCTGGCACCGAATCTTGAGAAAATCGGCGGTACCCTGTTACAGGCCGAAGACGAACTGGCCTCGATAAATATGATTGTCGGTGCCTCGTTTGGTGGGGTGGCATCATTGACGGCTACATCCGGCCCCGGCCTGAGCCTGATGCTGGAAGGTATCGGTCTGGCGGTGGCCAGTGAAACCCCGATCACGGTAGTGAATGTAATGCGTGGCGGGCCTTCGACCGGCATTCCAACCAAGTCCGAACAGGCAGACCTGAATCAGGCCCTGTATGGCCCGCATGGTGACGCGCCGCATCTGGTATTGGCGCCACTAGGGATCAGCGATGCGGTATTCACGACACAGTGGGCGGTGTGCCTGGCCGAACGATTGCAAACGGCTACAATCGTGTTGTCAGATCAGTCGATTGGTCAGGCCCGTGCCATTGTGTCGCCGGTACCAGAAACCGATATGCTTTGTACGAGGCAAACGGCGCAGGATATTGACGGTGAATATCGTCGTTATACATTAACGCCTGACGGTATCTCACCGATGGCGATACCCGGTACACCGTATGGCATGTATACCGCAGATGGACTGGAGCACAATGAAAAGGGCACACCTTCTTCCATGGCGGCAGACCACAATGTGCAGCTAACAAAACGCAGCGACAAGCTGCTGCAAACTGATTATGGTGAACACTGGGCCGAGATTGCTGCTGATGATGAGGCCGTGGCTGATTACCTGCTACTGACCTGGGGTTCTGTCAGCGGCGTCGTGAGTGAGGGCGCCGGGCGATTGCGCGATCAGGGGTATAGCGTAACGGTTGTTGCCGTACGACTGTTGATGCCATTGCCACTACAACAGATGAAAAATGCGCTTTCCGGCGCGAAAAAAATCCTCGTCGTCGAACATAATTACTCCGCGCAGTTCTATCATTACCTGATGAGCCTTGGCGCAATCCCGCAGGATGCCAGTAGCCTGGCCCGACCGGGGCCATTGCCATTGCGTCCCGGTGAGATTGTCACGACCATGACCGGAGAGCAGCATGAGTGAATCTGACGCCGTATTGATCAAGCCAAAGGATTACAAAACCAGCGTCAAACCGATCTGGTGTCCTGGTTGCGGCGACTTTGCCGTGCTCAGTGCGATTACCAAGGCACTGGCGTGGATGAAGCTGGCAAAGGAAGAGGTGGCGTTGATCTCTGGAATCGGCTGCTCATCACGTCTGCCCGCCTATGTCGATAGTTATGGTTTTCACGGTATCCATGGTCGCGTGTTACCGCTGGCCGCCGGGCTGAAAGTCGTTCGGCCGGAGCTGACCGTGATTGCTGCCGGTGGTGATGGTGATGGCTACTCTATCGGGGGCAACCACTTTATGCATGCCTGTCGACGCAACATCGACATGACCTATATCGTGATGGACAATCGCGTTTATGGCATGACCAAGGGACAGGCCTCACCGACCACGGCTGCAGACTGGGACAAGAGCAAGCTGACTCCGCATGGCACTGGCGTCCCGCCATTTCAGCCACTGTCGATAGCGCTGGCTGCCGGTGCGGGTTTTATCGCACGGGGTTTTTCCGGTGATCCGAACCAGATGAGCAAGTTGATTGTTGAAGCCATTGAGTATCCCGGTTTTGCCCTGATCGAAGTTCTCAGCCCATGCCCGACCTTCCGCCCGGAACAAAAAGAATGGAAACACCAGGTACGCCAGGCCGAGGATATACCACTGCATGACCCGGTGCAGGCTGCCGAGTGGCTGGCGGCCGATGATGGCATGAGTAGTGGGCTGATCTACCACAGGGCGCATCCTGTCTGGCAGGCCTTGCATGAGGTCGGATCGACATTGGCAGATATCGAGCAGGAATTCAGGATATGACTGTGCCCCATATCCAGTCAGTGGAGGAATTCATCGTTCATGCGCATGCGCTGAAGTGTGAATCTGAGGAGCAACTGGAGATGTGCGCCGATAGTTTGCGGGCACATAACAATCCCGAGGCTGCAACCGTCTTTCGTACGCTGTCACAGATGATCGGGGAGACCATACAGGAGCTTGAAGCCATGGCCGAGGGACGGGAACTACCGCAGGTTCCTCCCTGGGATTTTCACTGGCAGCTGGTCGATGATCCTCAGTGCATGGACGAAGTGCACTACCTGATAAATGAACGCAAGGCGCTGGAACTGGCGCAACTCAACGAGCAACGTGCACTGAAATACTTTCAGGACACTGCCGAGGTCGTGACCGATCAGGCTGTCAAAGAACTGGCGCAACGCCTGCATGATCATGAACAACGGTTTTTTCAGTATATCGAACAGCGCCTGCAACAACTGGAAGAAGATGTCGCACATCATGATGATCTTGATCCGCCAAATATGCCAGAGTAGACCCATCGACTATTTTGTTAATTCCAGTGTTTCACAGGAAAATTTGGGAACCATAGCGATGTTAGATAATAAGCAGAGCCTGGTTAACCTGGTAATCTGTAGTGAGGGAGGCTTTGTCCCGACCAGACTGACATGCTGCATATTGTTTATCCTGAACTCCCCCGTGATAATGGTTCTGGTAATGTGCTGTTTACGAGAGAATAAAAGGCAATATTGATGAGCGTACAAAACGGCCTGATTAATGCAATCCTGCTTGATGGAAAGGGGGGTGGGAGACAGCTGGACTGGTCAGGTGTGAATCAATGGACTCCGAACCAGGGGGCGATCTGGATTCACCTTGATTTCACTACAGATGAAGCACAGTCGTGGCTTGGTAAGGAAAGTGGCCTCGATCCATTGATAATTGATGCGCTCATTGCCGATGAGACGCGCCCACGATGTTCCCCCAATGGAGACGGGCTGCTAGTCAGCCTGCGCGGTGTGAATAGTAATCCGGGTGCCGATCCCGAAGACATGGTCTCTATCCGTCTATTCTGCACAGGTGATCGCATTATAAGCACGCGTCGGCGTCATTTATTGTCCATTCGTGACATGGTCAACTCTTTAGAGCAGGGCAAAGGGCCCCGAACAACCAGTGAATTGATCGCGATGCTCGCTGACCGGCTAGTCGAGCGTATGAGTGATGTTATTAATGGACTGGAGGAGCGTATCGACGATATAGAGGAAATGATTCTTGATCGATCTGCACAGGAAATCCGTAGGGATATCCTGGAATTGCGTCGTGAAATCATCAAGCTGCGCCGCTATCTTGCACCCCAACGGGACGCTCTCAGTAAATTGCATACGCAAAAAGTGGGCTGGATTGGTGATCGTGAACAAATGAAGATACGGGAAGCATACGACAAGATAACTCGTTATGTTGAGGATCTGGATTCCGCAAGAGATAGAGCTGGCGTCACCAGTGAAGAGCTTTCTGGACGCATGGCTGAACAGATGAATACCCGGATGTATCTGCTTTCTATTATAGCCGGAATATTCCTGCCACTAGGTTTTCTCACCGGCCTCCTTGGTATTAACGTTGGTGGTATCCCGCTAGCACAGAGCGCATGGGGGTTCTTCATTGTGGTCCTGTTTTTGGCAGTCGTCGTGATCGGGGAGGTCATCCTGTTCAAGCGTAAGAAATGGTTTTAATGGCCTGGTCATTAATGAATTGCTCATGCCAGGATAATAAAATTCCTTTATACCTTTGGTATACGAAGGAGAAGCCCTGTTTCATATTGCCCGCTTTGACCAGGTTTCAACTGTGGCGGTACAGATGGACGCCTTACACGAAGACTTTTCGCCTCCAACAAGCACCTAAAGCTCATGCTGCCTTCTAAAACAATTACTGGATTTATTATATTCTGGTTTTTAGTAAGCCCGGGATTAGCTTATGCGGAGCCGCCTGATACCAGGATAGATATTGATAGTGGACAAGATGAGCTGATCTCGATCGAGAAACAGCTTGATAAAGCTGATAACTCACTGCAAGCGAGCCGCATGGTTGTAGAGTTGCGAAAGCGTATTGCGACGATACGCAGCCAGTCCAGAAGCTGTATTGATAGTGCCAGTGCCAGAATATCGACCCTGACTTCAAGGCGAGAAGCCCTGGGTGAAGCTGAGATAGGGGAGGATGTCGATGTAGGTCGCCTGCGCACTGAACTAGGAAAGGAAATACTTGGCAGCAATAAAGGGCGGGCCGCCTGTGAGCAGCTTGCCCAGGTTTCCCAGGAACTGTTTCAGCGCACCCTGGATCATGAGCAATCAGCCTTAAAGGCCCGTCTTTTTGCGCGGGGTATAGCAACCCCAGGCGTTATATTAGATGCATTGAGCGATCCGCAAGCGTGGGCCCGTGTGCTAACCGGTTTTGTCACCCAGGGTAGTGGCTGGCAGCTCATGTCAATGCCACAACGCTGGAGCGTACTGGTTGCGCTTGTATTGTTATTCCTTGTTGGCGTATTTATGCGCCGATACTGGTTTATCCAATATGGCCGGACAGGCAAGAGCCAATATTGGGTATCCGTCATGCCATGGCTGATCACGGGCACCGGCATAGGTGCCTTGCTGATCACCTTTTTGCCAAATGCCCCTCTGCCGCCGATTACACGTGTTGTGGCTGGCGTGCTCGGGTGGGTAATCATTGATGTTTTGATGCGTATTTGGCTTGATGGGCGTAAGCTGGCCGGATTAAGCGAGCGGGACGCAAAGATCCTGACCCGATGGGTAAGAGTACTCACCGGGCTGTTCATACTCGGTGGATTATTCACCACCGCAGAGTTAATCGCCCAGTTGCCTGACCCGCATTACTTCCTGCTGCGTACGGTTATGGCCTGGTTGTTATTGGTTGGCGTAATCTGGACCAGCGTAATACTTGGGCGCGTGCCCGATCTGGGTGTGCCAACCATATTACGTATGGTACTGATCCTGGTTACCATCGTGGCTGCGCTGGCTGAAACCATCGGGTTTAGACATCTTTCGGAATACCTGCTGATTGGATTTGGTGGCACCGTTATTGGTTTTGGTTTCTTTAAATACATTGCAAACTTCTTT
>JAPHTU010000311.1 GCA_026196145.1 Gammaproteobacteria bacterium | reverse complement strand
CAGGTGATCAGCCGATGCCTTGGAGGCCGCATAGGGAGAATTTGGCGCATAGGCGGTGGTTTCACTAAACAGCCCATCGGCCCCCAACGAACCATATACTTCATCTGTAGATACGTGCACGGCGCGAAATTCAGGATTGGATTTTGCCTGCTGGCGCGCCAGTTCCAGTAATACATAAACGCCGATGATATTGGACTGCATAAACGGGCCGGCATCATCAATAGACCGGTCTACATGGGTTTCAGCCGCCATGTTAATCAAATAGTCCGGTTGTGAATCGGTAAACACCCTGGCCATGGCGGCCTGATCGGCAATATCAACCTGCTGCAGGCTGACCCGGTCGCTTTCCAGCAGGTCATCGATACTGGCGACATTGCCGGCATAGGTGAGTTTATCAACCACCACAATCCGGTAATCGGTCTGCTCGAAGACATGGCGCACCAGGTTTGAGCCAATAAAACCTGCGCCACCGGTGATGATAATTGTTTGCGTAGACATCAACCGATTATACGAAGATTACCAGCAGAACGGCACCCAGTAGCAGTCGATAAATCACAAAGGGGGTAAAGCTGAATTTCTGAATGAATTGCAGAAACCAGTAGATACAGGCGAAGGCACTGATGGCTGACAATGCCACGCCAAGAAATAATGACCCCCATGCCACGGCCTGGTCACTTTGGACCAGCAACAGGCTTTTATATACACCACCAGCCAGAATAATCGGGATCGACAACAAAAAGGAAAACCGTGCGGCCGACTCCCTTCTCATTCCCAGCATGACAGCAGCGGTCATGGTAATCCCAGACCTCGAAGTACCTGGTATAAAGGCCAGTACCTGTGTCAATCCGATGATAATCGCCAACGCATAGGTCAGCCCGTATTCATCACGTGCGTCAGCCCTTTCCCGGTTTGCCGCCAATAACAACAATCCAAAGCCAATCGTCGTTGATGCAATAACCAGCGGATTACGCAGGTCATTCGCGATGAAATCATGAAATACCAGGCCGACGAGCATGGCAGGCAGGGTCGCTACCGTCACCAGTCCACTTAGCCGGGCATCACGTTGATGACACCCCTCGGGGCCATTACCGACACAGGCCATGAGCATCTGTCGCAGCTCAACCCTGAAATACGTAATCACCGCGATCAATGTGCCCACGTGCACGGCAACATCAAACGCCAGCCCCTGGTCAGGCCAGTCAAACAAGTGCGGGGTCAATATCAGGTGTGCGGAACTGGAAATGGGTAAAAATTCGGTTATCCCCTGCACCAGGGATAAAACAATAATATGTAGCCATTCCATGGGCGCGCATCATACCGGATCAGGTCTGGCAGTCATACCAGCACCGCCCACATGGAAGCTTTTGCTAGTCTATTTCAAATGTTGAAGCGGATTGCAGGAATTCATTTTCAAAATATTCAATGACCCGATCCTTTTTACTGGCTGAATCAAGGTGCTCGGCCAGGGTGATTTTTTTACCCGGCAGTTTTGCCACAACACTATATTCAATCTTGTGTTTATTACCGCTACTGCTTTTCATGCCTTGCGTTGATTCAACCGCCAGCACATCCGCATATCCATACTCGTGATGACTGATCGGTAACCCGAACAGCGAGCGGGTACTGGAAACGGTGTGCCCATCCATATTCACATGCAGTGAGTTAAAGGCCGAGTAGACCGCGCCGATCACAATACCCCAACCCACCAAGCCAAATACGCTGGCCATCAGATACAGCATAAATCCCTCCTTTGCCGCCTCTCCCCAGAGGAAGAAGCCGACGCCTGCAAAAATGCCCCCAAAGACCAGCAACCCCAGGCTACGCCCGGGCTTTCTCAGGACGGGATAAAACAGGGTTTTTGAACGACCGTTTTGCATCAGTGGCAATAACGATTCTGCCGTAATTCGCGGCACACCCGCAGGCTGCTCGGTCGATGAATTGAAATCGATACGACGGGAACTCTGTGCCGTGTTATAGACGGGTATTTCGAAGCTGCGATCCAGGTCGACGCCGTCCAGTTCCAGCTCCACATTCAGGCGCCAGAAATGATAGCGGCTGGAAGACTCTTCCGTTTCAGCCAGGCCCTGTGGTACGGAAAAACGAAATTGCAGTGCAGTACCCCGGACTTTTGGCGCAACACGGGCATAGCCGTCATCCTGCCACTTCACATCTTCCCTGCGTGAACGGTTCTTACCACTGCCCGATACATAGCTCAGAATATTGCTTAGCGTTACCCGGCATACCATGCCGGGTTGATATGGCTCATTGAGCTGAATCTCTCCTCCGACATCACCACCAATCGAACCCGGAAAAGGGTCCATAGTTAGCGGCGTTATCCCGAAGCGTTTCCATTCACGCGTGAGTTTAATAGCCCAAACAATCAGGCCAATCCCGACCAGTGGAAACAACAGGATAAACAAGGCGACCGGGCCCTCATCATGCCACACCGAAGTGAACTGGAATGCTGCCGGCAGGCTGATCAGGTTCCATACCGTGGCAAAGCCCCAAATTGCATACATACCACCCCTGGCGCCGGAGCGGATAACACCATGTTGCCATTCGGGTCGGGTTAACCAGGGTTTATCGCTGGTCGCCTGCGTTGTTTCAAGCGTCTTTTTGCCACGAAACCCCCAGTAAATAATTCCGGCCCCCACCCCACCGAATACCAGGATAAAGATGAACTTGAAGCCCAGCAGCCCCCAACGTATGTCCCGGTTCAATACCGCATCTGCCGGGTCAGCCGGGTTATAAAAGACCGTAACGGGCCGCTTATTACGATGCAACGATTTCAGTTGCCTGCCCAGGTCCTCCTGAAACGTGCCAATATTATCACCGCCACTATTGATTGCCACGCGATCCTTGCTAAATCGCCGACCCAGCACGTTATAACTGTACTGTGCATCGACGCGGTAGGTTGTTGAGTCATCAGAGTGACTAACCACCAGGTCTGCATGAGTTAGGCTGCCATTCACTGACAGCCAGGACTGCATGCGCCAGCCATCGTAAAGCGTAGGAATCACAGACCAGAACAGAAAGCCGATACCGACCAGAAAAAATGGCAGGCCAAACAACATCAGTAAATAGCTTCGTTCCGTCTTGACTGGCTGGCTCATGTATTACCCCAAAATCAAGCTGATCTGACATAGTATCAATACCACTTATACACGCCTATACTAAACATAATTACATGTCATCGGTGACGAGGTGTCTAAATGAACGATTCAGATTTCTCTGCAGAAGCTATCTTAAACTCAGTTGTCTCCGACACCACATCACTAACTGCAGAAGATATCGTTGCGATTATTGAAAAAGCCGGTGAATCCGGTAAGGCCATGGAAATGGGCGATTACCTCATCGAGAAAATACCTGAAATGGAAGAACAAATTATCGATGCCGTAGACAATGCCATGGCCCGATTTTAGCGTCATTACCCGGATCACAATCTCCCCACAACTTCAAGACTGACGAAATAACTTTTGCTGTGACACAATGCGCAGCCTGATGTCAGCCGTCCAATCCAAACACCCGTTAAATCCCCAGCAAACCGCTGCCGTCAGACAGCATAAACAACCGCTGCTGGTACTGGCCGGCGCCGGCAGTGGCAAGACGGGTGTCATCACACAGAAAATCGCCTTTCTGATTGGCCTGAAAATCCTGCCCGCCAGCCAGATTGTGGCCGTGACCTTTACCAATAAGGCCGCACGTGAAATGCAGGCACGCGTATCAAAAATGATATCAGGCGATACCGACGGACTGACGATTTCCACCTTTCACAGCCTGGGACTAAAAATTCTGCGCTACGAACTTGCAGCGGCAGGACTGAAGCAGGGGTTTACAATTTTCGATAGTGACGATTCACTCAAGGTCATCAAGGAACTCATGAAGGGCGGCAGCAAGGATGAGGACGTACAGCATCGCCGCTGGCAAATTTCTGCCTGGAAGAATGACGATATCTCTGCCAGCCAGGCCATGCAGCTGGCAGAAAACGGGCTGGAGGCGTCTGCCGCTGATTTATATGTCGCCTACCAGCGGCAGCTCAAGGCCTACAATGCCGTCGACTTTGATGATCTCATCTGCCTGCCGCTGCAAATTCTGCGCGACAATGCAGATATCCGGCAACGCTGGCAATCCCGCATTGGTCATCTGCTGATCGACGAATACCAGGATACCAATAATACCCAGTATGAACTCATCCGCTTGTTACTGGGCAATAACGCCCGCCTTACAGCGGTGGGTGATGATGACCAGTCCATCTACGCATGGCGCGGCGCAAGGCCGGAGAACCTGGAACGGCTAAAGAATGACTTCAATAACCTGGAGGTCATCAAGCTGGAACATAATTACCGCTCGACAGGCAGGATCCTGGCATGCGCCAATAAGCTGATTGCCAACAATCCCCACGCCTTTGAAAAAAACCTGTGGAGCGAGCTGGGTCCCGGAGACCCGATTCGCGTCATT
>JAPHTU010000282.1 GCA_026196145.1 Gammaproteobacteria bacterium | reverse complement strand
CCAGCTGCTGCCCTGATACAAATGGACTGAATGCCTGTGCGCTGATCATCAGGCGAGACTGATTAATAAGCCTTTTGTCCAGTGGTGAACGGGTATTCTTCCTGGTCAGGAAGACAACCGGTTTGCTGTCAATTTCATCATGAATAACACCCGACGTTTCCAGCTTTGAATACGGATAGGCCCTGTAGCCGCCCGAAGTTTTCAACACTGCCACCCTGTCCATTGCCTTTAAACGAGGATCCGGGCTTTCATCCAGTAAGAATGGTGTTTGTTTGATGTCATCGTAGCCCTGATAAGGATTAACCCCGTAGTTTCGGTAAAAGCCGGTATCTTTTGATAGCACATAACCATCAGGCCAGGAGGTGCGGAAATCCTTCCAGGAAAGGATGCGTGAAGGCATCACCTTCAACGTCTTGCCCGTCATTTCACCGACGATGCCCTTACCCATAAATTGTTGCCACCAACTTTCAGTCTGACGGTCATACATCACCATGTCACTCTTCCTGAGTCTTCCCGTTGTGCCAAAGTCGAGCACCTTGCCATCGAGTCGCCGATCAAATACCACCGAGGCATTACACAACGGGCAGAAGGTAACCGCTACCGGCAGACCTGCTATCTCATCATTGACGATTTCATGCCAGATCAGTATCTGCAGTGGATACGCCCTGGCCACCTCCCCCTCTCTTCCCGGCAGATCTTCCAGAATCAGGGCTATTACAGGCTCACTATCGTCGAGCCAGTCAATATTTTCGTTCACGGAAAGGAATTCGGGTTTATCGATGGCAGGTATGCCATCTTTGCCCGGTCCGCCGGAAATAATCTCCGAAAGTGGAACCGAATGTTGTTTAAAATCAGTATTTGGCCATTCTTCCACTAGCCCATACTGCGCCAACAGATTTGGCGCGCCCATCAGCCACCATGCCATCATGACCAATACACAGACCCTGAAAAGCTGCATGGCCCAGTGGCGAGATGAGACGATGGGGTGCATAGTAAGATTATGTTAACAACTTAATAGCCATAGACCATATTGATTAACAATTGTTCATTTTAAATAAGGTATGGACGCCATGATTACGATATGAATTAATCAGACAGTCATTTAATTATCCATCACTGTCCATTACATAACTACTTAAATACTTGCGATTAAAATATCGTTGGCCTGATCTATTGTATGACGTGTATCGGTTCGACTAACCTCGAATACCAATGACGTTGGACCTTAACACTACAATCGTTATGTATATTGTTGTATCTGCAAGGCAATTGATGATTGCTTAGCAAAACAGCAGCCACTACGATTAACGTATAACAATAAATCTGTAGGGCAATCCAGGATAAAGCCAAGTCTCGTGAAGGGTCGTCAATTCTTATCAAGGTTCACCATATTGATCCTGGCCACATGGATTATTCCCGCCATTGTTGGTCTGTCATTTTTGGTAGGGATAGACATGTTCAGCTGGCAACAAATGCGGATCATGCTAACCACCCCACTCGAACCCGCATTTGTCGTAATTAACGTGTGTTTTGCGGCCTGGTATTTCAGGCGGTATGCACAACCAATCGGGCGTTTTATCGACAGCAACGACCCGGTTGAACATGATCTGGTTGTAAGACGCTTAGGCAACTTCCCACTGCATTTCTGGGTAGTCTTGGTTGTCTACTTACTACTGGCACCGGCATCTGTCATCCTGAGTGCCGAGTATTACACCGACTTTGTGGCAATGCCGGTTGACTGGTTTCGCATACACCTGGTTGCCCTGAGCGTTTCAATCCTTGTCGGCCTACCGATCTTTTTTATGATTTTCGACCTGTTTGGCAGCATCGTCTCTCATCTACAGATAACACGCCCAATATTCCCCATTCGTACCCGTATATTTCTGATTGGGTCGATGGTACCGCTGTTGATAGATACCATGCTGGTACAGTACTACTGGACACGAACCGGCTATTTCACCTTTGAAACATTTCTGGTTTGGCTGGGGCTGGAAATACTCGCCGTTCTCGGCACGCTGGTCTTTATACAAAGTTTTTCTCACTCCCTGGCCCCTATCCAGAACATTCTGGGTGGTAGCCAGTCAATCATTGAGATCGATCCAGACACACTCATACCACGGTCAACGGATGAACTGGGTATTATTACCGATGCCCATCGACAGCGCCTTGAAGAGAACCGCCTGGCACATGACGATCAGCAGCGTCTTACGGCGATACTCGAGGCCACTTCCGACCTGATTGCCATCACTGACCCCGATGGATTTATTGGATACATGAACAGGGCTGGCAGGAATATGTTGGCACTCTCACATGATGAAGACCTGTCCAGTCGACAGCTACAGGATTTTCTCACCACTGAAGGGGCCGCACTGCTTGCCGACAAGGGCATTCCGGCCGCAAACCTGTCTGGCACCTGGTCTCATGAAACCTATTTCCACGCGGGCAATGACCTGATCATTCCAACTTCACAGGTACTCATATCACATAAAAATGAGAGCGGGGATATAGTTTATTATTCCACTATTGTCCGCGATATCAGCGCCTCCAGGGAAGCTAAAAAGCAGGTCGAACAACTTGCCTATTATGATCCACTGACCAACCTGCCCAATCGCAATGAGCTGATCCGACGCCTACGTGCAGAAATCGATCGAGCATCACTTTCCGGACATTATGGTGCACTGGTATTCATTGACCTGGACAATTTCAAGCATATCAATGACACACTGGGTTATCCGGTTGGCGACCAGGTCCTGCAGGAAATTGCGCATCGACTTGTAGCTGTTTTGCGGGGCGAAGATACCGTGGCACGCCAGGGTGGAGATGAATTTGTTGTCTTGCTATCAGGGCTGTCAAAGCAGGCTGAAGAAGCGGCACAACAGGCCCGGGAAATTTCCCATAAGCTAAGCGGAAGCCTGAACCGACCCATGGAAATGGGGGAAATGCGTTTACAAATAACCGGCAGTGCAGGCATTACGCTTTATTGCGATTCCAACCATGACGCCCTTGAACTGTTGCGACTGGCCGATACGGCCATGTATCACGCCAAGCGAGCTGGTAAAGATACCATACAGTTTTATAGCGACGGCATGGATGAGCATTTCAGCCGCTATTTATCGGTAGAGAATGATTTACGTACCGCACTGACGGATGGGCAACTGACCCTGCATTTCCAGCCAAAAATCCATCGTTCTGAGGCTGATACAGTCGCCGGAGCCGAAGTACTGATACGTTGGCAACATCCGGAGAAAGGCCTGCTCTACCCCAATGACTTTCTCGATATCATGGAATTATCCGGCCTGATCATTCCTGCCGGCAACTGGGTGTTGCAAGAGTCTTTCAGTCAGTTGGCAAAATGGCTCGACCACGGTCTATGGAACCCGGACAAAAGGCTCAGTATTAACATTAGTCCACGCCAGTTCCGTGATAAAACCTTTGTTTCCCGTATTCGTGAGTTACTGGAAACAACCGGTGCGCCAGCAAACTGCATTGACCTTGAAATTACTGAAAATCTCATCATTGATGACATTGAAGAAACAATCGAGATCATGCGCAGCATTGCCGATATGGGCATCACGTTTTCGCTGGATGATTTTGGCACGGGATATTCATCACTCAGTTATCTCAAGCGTCTGCCGTTTAAAAACCTGAAAATTGACCGGAGCTTTATTCGCGATATAGAAACTGACAATAGTGACAAGCTTCTCGTCGGTACCATGCTCTCCATGTCAAGACATCTCGGGCTTGAGACTATTGCCGAGGGCGTCGAAAATGAAGAGCAACTTAAAATACTGGAGTCGGACGATTGCCATTGCTTTCAGGGTTACTACTTTGCCAAGCCACTTACCGCAAATGAATTTGAAAGCTTTCTTACCGGTAAATACCACTGACCTGCCAATCAGGGCTTGATATTACATCTACACTAACAGCATATCGTAGATGTAGTTAACTCGATAATATGATGCCACCTGCCTTTACAACCGAGATCATCACTTCACTGTCATCAGTGATCCCTGACGAGTGGAATGCCCTGAACCACGAGCACTCCCCGTTTCTGCGCTATGAATTCCTGATGGCATTGGAACAGCATGATGCCGTTGGAGAATGCTATGGCTGGCTACCTCGATTCATCGTCATGCGTGACAACAAGCAGCAACTGGTCGGTGCCATGCCGCTTTATGAAAAGGATAACTCCTATGGTGAACTGGTGTTCGACTGGGCATGGGCAGATGCCTATCAACGCCATGGTCTGCCCTGGTACCCCAAGCTGGTATCTGCCATCCCTTACACACCGGCAACAGGTCAGCGCCTGCTCAGCAAGGACAACAACCCGGAAATACAGCAACAGTTAATACAAGCTGCACTGACATATTGTCAGGATAACCAGTATTCGAGCCTGCACTGTCTGTTTCCTGACAGCGAACAACTGGCATTAATGCAGGCAGCGGGCATGTCAGGTCGTACCGATGTGCAGTATCACTGGCATAACCAGGACTATGCAGACTTTACTGAATTCCTGTCTACGCTGAAAAATAAGAAACGCAAAAAAATCAAACAGGAACGACGCCGGATAAAGGAACAGGGTGTCGAGTTTCGAGTGCGCCATGGCAATGAGCTCTCTGCAGATGACTGGATTGATGTGCATCATTTTTATGCCATGACATTCGCACAAAAAAGTGGCTATGCCACCCTTAACCAGGGCTTCTGGCAGGCAGTCGGGGCTACCATGGGGGAACAAATTGTCATTGTGACGGCTTACCTGGATGCTCAAGCCATTGCCTGTGCCATCAATTTCCGCAGCCAGGATGTGCTGTATGGACGCCACTGGGGTTGTGATCCTGTGTATGGATGGAAACTATCCGGCCTGCATTTTGAGACCTGCTATTATCAGGGTATTGAATATGCCATCGAAAATAAACTGAAGCGCTTTGAACCGGGCGCACAGGGTGAATACAAAATGTCGCGTGGTTTCAGTCCCTGTATTACCTATTCTGCACACTGGATCAGTCATCCCGAGTTCCGTGATGCCATTAACCAGTTCCTTGAACGTGAAGGTCGTGCCATCGAAGACTATCAGCAGACGCTCGCTGCCAGTTCGCCCTACAAGAAAGCCGAATGAGCAAGATCGCACTCTACTGGATTGACCCGGATTCCCCGGTTAATAATTTCCCGCCGGTTGAAAATGCATTACCTCAACCCGACGGACTCCTGTGCTTTGGTGGCGACCTAAGCGAAGCGCGGCTGCTCAACGCCTACGAAAGAGGCATATTTCCCTGGTATAGCGAAGACCAGCCCATTATGTGGTGGTCACCCTCGCCTCGCTGTGTCATTTACCCGGACGAAATCATCATCAGGCGCAGTTTGAGAAAAACCATGCGCAATTCAGGCTATAGCTTCAGCATGGACCGGGCATTTACCGAGGTAATTCGCGCCTGCGCAGAGCCGCGTGATGAAGACGAAGGCACGTGGATCACGGCAGAGATGCAGCAGGCCTATACCCTTCTACATCAACGAGGCCATGCGCATTCAGTTGAAATCTGGAGGGGGGACAGACTGGTTGGCGGGCTATACGGCGTCGCCATTGGCAGGATATTTTTTGGTGAATCCATGTTCTCGAATGAAAGAGACACATCCAAGATAGCCCTCGCCTGTTTGACACAGCGCTTAAGGCGACACCGGTTCAGGCTGATTGATGCACAGGTGACCTCTTCGCACCTGTTATCGCTTGGGGCGCGTGAAATAGACCGTAAAACGTTTTCATCCGAGCTTGCTGAATACTGTCGCATGGAGAATAACATCGATATATGGCAGACTGAGCCTATGCCAGTCAAGGAATTCTACTTCAGCGATGAGTGATGCCTCGATCAATGAACGGCTGGATGCCCTTCGCTTTTTCCAGACCCCCGAACATGAATGCAACTACCTGCCGGACCGTGAAGCCAGTACCGTGTTTGTCGACCCCTCTGCCGAGCTCAGCAGTACGATTTACTCGCAGCTGGCACTGATTGGATTTCGCCGTAGCGGTCGCTATCTTTATCGCCCGCGCTGCAAAAACTGTCATGCCTGCATACCGATTCGCATATCGGTTCATGACTTCATGCCCAACCGCTCACAACGTAGGGTGCTAAAAAATAATCAGGACCTGAGAATCACCCTGTGTGACAGCGAGTTTCAGCAAGAGCACTATGACTTGTACGAGCGCTACCTGAAAGCCAGGCATGTCGATGGCGGCATGGATGACACCACACCGGATAAATACCGCGGCTTCCTGACCTGT
>JAPHTU010000137.1 GCA_026196145.1 Gammaproteobacteria bacterium | reverse complement strand
TAGAGAGTAGTAAAATACGTTTAAGGACATCATCCGTAACTTCATCACCAGGATTCAATATTCCCAATGACTCTGCCTTACGCCGGATAGCATTGAAATCAATGCCAGCCCCGTCGTCCTTACAGCGTACCAGAATATTGTTTCCCTCTCGTAGAAATTCCATGAGGATATTGCCCTCAGTAGCTTTTCCCAATTGTCTACGTTTCTCGGGCGGTTCTATGCCATGGTCTATCGCATTACGTAAAAGATGCATCAAGGGGTCGGCAAGTTCCGCCAACACATTGCCGTCCATATATGTATCTTCGCCTTTTACCTGGAAATCAATCTGTTTGTCCGTCAGGCGTGCTGTTTGCCTTACACTACGCTGCAGCTTTGATACTATATTTTTAACCGGTACCATACGAACATCCATCACGGTATCCTGAGTTTCGCGATTAAGCAGGTCCTGATCGACCAGCATATCTTCCATTCGCATCAGCTCCTGCTTAACCTGATAGCCCAGTTCCTGCGAGTCAGTTGCCGTCTCGGCCAGCATGCGGCTATAGGTATGCAGTTCATTGTATTGATCCATTTCCAGGGTATCAAAGTCAGTATGTGAATTCCTGCTTTGATGCGCGGCAGTAAAGTCCTTTATATCGACCAACCTTTCCAGATCTGCGCCCAGAGAGCGCATCCGATTAAATTCGCTTTGCAAATTCTGTATTTGTCCGGCTGTCTGGCGGACACGCTCTCGCATCAGGCCGGTCATGATGGTGGCCTCACCAGCCAGACGTAATAAATTATCTACCAGACTGGCCGGTACACGTATTGTCGCTGAATCATTACTGCCATATTTCCGCTTTACACCCTGCTGCCGGGTGGATAATGCCGGCATGGCCTGCATGGAATCTGTCAATGCTTGCATGGCACCTGATGCCGACAGTGCATCAGCTGATATAGAGTCGGATAGTGAGCCCAGATCTATAGACATGGATAAAGAATCGTCAGGATCTTCTGTATAGTTTTTGTTTTCTTCCTGTGGCAGACCTTCACGATTGATTTTATCCACCCAATCAAGTACCTCTTGAAGTACTGCTGTTGCATCATCAGGTGAAGTAGCGTCTCCTCTTAGTGCCTCTCCCATACCTTCAAGGCAATCAACGGCTTTCATCATAGTCATGGACAGCGACCAGCCTGGTAATCGTTCCTGCTCACTGAATTTGATCAGTATGTCCTCAAGATGATGTGTAAGATTGGCGACTCCTTTTACACCAATGGTATTACCAGCTCCCTTGAGAGAATGAGCCATTCGCTGGGCTACCTTGACATCCTCCATGCTTCCGCCTTTTATTAGATTCTGCACGGCTTCAGACAATTGTGCTGTCTGGTCTGGTAACTCCTCGAGCATAATCTCGAATAATTCATCATCAACGTCGTCGGGCAAATCGAGAGAGACATCTTCAATCATTGCAACAGGATGATTTTCAGTAATATTTTCCTTCTGATACTCCTCATCTTGTTGCTCATGACCGTCAACAGGTTGATCATACCCATGGAATAACGGCAATAGGCTCATGGCTGCTTCTAAAGTCAGTGGATTCTTCCAGTCTGAACCACGCAGGCAATTCACCAGCGCAATACTGTTTTCATGTATATACGGTGCCAACAAATAGCTTCTTACGTGTGTCATCAGGTTATTCAGGACATCGCTCATATTGCACAACAAAGCGCTATCGGAACCAACCCAGTTCCTGATGTCCTTGACTACATGTTGACATATGTCGTACATGCCAACGAGTCCCACTTCACTGGATGCCTTGCCAAAACGTTCAAGATAGCCCGCATATACCTCTACACTGGACTGTATGTCCTGATGTGTTGATTCAGAAGAAATTATATCCTGCAGGTTATTCAGCGGCTCCTGCATGACAGTGAGTTGGCTTAGTAAAGCACTGACCAGATCCCTTGGCGGTAGCGGCAGTGCTTCATCGCAGGACTGGAAGGTACCAGCCATCTCATCATCTAGAAATGACTCGTCATGTTTGTCATGTGTGCTTGGTTCATCAATATCATTGGCAGATCGAGGTAGACCACTATCCAGCATCGTGGACAAGGCCGTGGCGTTATCATCACTGATTGGAAGTGCCAGTAAAGGATGCCTGAGATGAGTAACCAGAGCCTCCCTGTTATGCAATATGGTCGGATCTTTTAAATAAGCCATAATTAACCGGGGCCATTCAGAAAGTAGCTTATGTTCCTCGGTGTCAAGCTTTTCCTTATCTCGGGAAAGATTTGCAACTCCTTCCTGGTAATACATCCACAATTCGTAAATGCCGGGATAGTCGGTCAATGATGCCTCAGCAGCAACTTTGTATGCCAGTTCCTGGTAAACCTCAATGTATTCTGCCAGCCCAACGGTTGGCGTTTCCGAAAGTGCAGCCAGGGCCGACAACGATACAGTTAATTCATCGTTTTCTGACACTAGTCGTATATTTGCAGCAGTGCCCTGCATCGCGCTCATGATCTTATCCACATATGGTCCGGACATTTGTTAGACACTGTGATTCCTGAACACATTATTCAAAACCTGTCGTGGCCCCTACCCGTGTAAAAAATCCCTCAATATCAAATTCACACCATGCCTGATCATGGTCTCGAAAGACATCACCTGTAAATTCAGCAAGCATATCCGGGAAATTCGGGGGCTCCCTTTCAGGAAGATCAAGACTGATTGTTGTCGGCAAGTCATCAATTAATATACACACTGCTTTTTCTGATGAATCAAGCAATAGCAGCTTGCGGTCACCTGCAATGGCATTTTTATCATCGACCTTGAGCAGCATGCCGATATCAAATACCGGCACAAGATTACCTCGCATATTAATCATGCCAAGAAACCATTTTTGGGTATTGGGTATTGGGTGAATGACATAATCTATTACAACCTCACTCAACTTTCCCTCGGGAAGCAAAAACCCCATGCCACTGATCTTAATACCGTATCGTTGGGGTACGTAATCCTCGTCCACCTCGAGCGTGGTAAGTCCTGGGGACACATCAAGCGCCTCGTGCCATGCGCCTGAAAGCTCGTTACTGTCCTGAAACTGTTTCATGTTTGATTCTTTCAGATACCGTTATAATTGATCGAATAGACCGGATTTCATGAATTATGTTTGGCAGGAGTATACCGTTGCAGGCAATCGATGATTTCGTCATCTTTAAATGGCTTCGTGATCAGCCCCTTGCCGCCCTGCATTTCTGCCCAGATTCTGTCTGCCTTCTGGTTTTTGCTGCTAACAAATATAACTGGAATATTTCTTGTCTCACGATCATCAGTAAGCCTTCGGCAAGTTTCGTAGCCATCCATTTCCGGCATGATTATGTCGAGGAAAATGATATCCGGCTTTTCTTCCCTTGCCTTGTTGATCGCCTCACCACCATCTGTTGCCACAGACACACGATAACCGACTCCCTCAACAATATTCTTGATATTCATAAGGTCTGCAGATGAATCATCACATACCAGTGCTTTGCCTGTCATTGTCTGTTTACCCCTGCCAAATGCCGGTTAACGCGTGCTAATACCGGGCACCTATCACATGGTATTATTAAGCCGTATGCACGATATGTGTAGGATATAAAGAATAGCAACGACAAATTCTATTAATTGCTGTTGTACTGATTCGAATCAGCTAACAAATCGGAAAACTTTGACAATTGTCAGATTATTGTGGAATATCGTATATTGACTATGCTGGCTCATCCAACAGCATATAGCCCAAGGCTAACGTTAAATTATGATAAGCAGGATTATCAATATAGCACGGGATAGGTCGAGCGCCCTGGCATGGACGATGGAGCAGAAATAACCGCAATGTGCTTTAAAGCGCTATCCAATCCTGCATCATTCACCGTCTAATGCTGCCATGTCCTGGATATCATTGGCCAGTTCGAGGTAAGTGTTCATGGAAGATGCAATTTTCTCAACCTGTTTGTGTTGTTCATCCGAAAGGTTACCAGATTCCATCATGGCATCTGCCGTGCGGATAATCGAATCACATACTGGCTTTGCATTTGAGCAGACACGTGACAGATATTCACCCTTAAGCAGGCTGATAGTCATGGCCTCATCTTTTTCTATCTCTAGTTCTCGATTAAGTCCGCTCAGCACTTCCGTCCTTTTTGACACAACATCAACCAGTTCGGCATTCATGTAACGTAACTCTGCCTCGATATCTTTCAGGTAGGTAATATCGGTAAATGCAATTACAATACCATCAACCGTTTCTCCATTGACGCGCAATTGTGAAAAGCTGGTGCGAAGGACCCTGGACTCTCCATCATCGGTTACCAGTTGATACTCATCATTCAGATCAAGGCCGACCCCGACATTAATATCGTCATCCATACTGACCAGTTGATAGTCGTCATCCGTAATGGTATCGCCAACGGGCTTGATAAGTGGTATCTCATCATCAAGCGTGATCTCGTCTGGCGCCTCAACCAGCTGGCTGATTGCCTGCCCGATTGAAGCACCCATCTCATAATCCTTTAGTTGAAGCACTGAGTCGATATGCCTGTCAGCACATTGCTCGAGTGTGTGGCCAACAAGATTCTCGGCATACTGGTTCATGTAAACGACATGACCTTCGGTATCGACCGTAATAACGCCGGACTCAATTGAGCGTAAAACCGTGTCAGTCCAGAGTTTTCCTTCCCTGACTTTAGCGTCAGCTTCAGCCTTATAAAGGGCCATTGTCAGGGTCGACTTGAGTTCACGCTCATCAAAAGGTTTGATTAAATAGCCATATGGCTCAGCCATGCGTGCGCGTTCTAGCTTTTTCTGGTCGGAATAAGCTGTCAGGAAAATTATAGGAATAAGGTAGAGCTTCTTTACCTGGCTGGCAGTGTCAATCCCATCAATCTCTCCGGCCAGCATAATATCCATCAGGATAAGATCTACCCGCTCATTCTGAAGAAACGCCAGCGCTTTTTCACCGCTGTCCACTGTATTCACTACCTGATAGCCTTCTTCTTCAATGTGCTGCCGAATATCCTCGGCAACTATTGCCTCGTCTTCAACAATCAATATCTTATGCTTGGGCATTGTACACCTCTAATTCATCATTATGATTACTTGCTAAATGTCAGGTTGGCCGTCGTACCCTGTTTTCCGGATATCTCGAAATTACCATGAATTTGTCTGGTTAATGTAGACATAATATCCATGCCAAATGATTTTTCCGAATATTCCTTGTTTTCAATGCCAATACCATCATCACTGACAGTTATACTGTAGCCTGACTCATTGTCGCTGGATAGCACTACCTTCGCATGCCCCGGCCTTCCATCAGTAAAGGCATGCTTGTATACATTGGTAAGTAGTTCATTGGCAATTAATCCGCAGGGAAGTGCCCTCTCCATATTCAGGATAATTGAATCGCCACTGATCTCAGTCTTGATGCCTCGCAAACTGGCTTCATATACCGGATCAAGTCGACCGGCAATATATTCTATATATTTTTTTACATCGATTTCAGATAGATTCGATTCACCAAATAGCTTCTCGTATATCAGTGCTACCGCGCGTATTCTGTCCCGAGTTTCTACAAAGGCCTCACGTGCCTTATTATCCTCTATCTGGCGTGATTGCATATTAATCAGGCTGGATATGATCTGCAGGATATTTTTTACTCGGTGGTGCAACTCTCTGAGCAGGACTTCTTTTTCTGCAAGAGACTTTGTCAGCTGTGCTTCTGATTCTATACGCTGTGTAATATCACGGATATAGCCGATGATACCAATGGCCTTTCCATTCTGATCCAGCTGTAGACTGAGAGAGGTCTGGGCATTGAATAACTGGCCATCTTTTCTGCGGCTGACTGCTTCCAGATCATATGCCCCATTATTCTTGACCATATCAATAATACTGCCGAGATTATAGCCCGTTTCATCGATATTTTCGTGAATAGCTGAAATGTGTATACCAAGCGCCTCTTCTGTAGAATATCCATACATGGCCTCTGCGCCTTTATTCCAGCTGGTTATTACACCGTACATATCAATCACGATGACGGCATCATGAACCTGTTCAAGGATCATCGCCTGATGCCTCAATTCCTCTTCATTTTTCTTGCGTTCGGTAATGTCTTCGCCAGCGCTCAGTGTTCCTATTGCCTTGCCCTCTTCGTCATATATGACGGAATTATTCCACAGGACAACTTTTTCATCCCCACTCGTGGACACAATAGGGTTCTCGTAGGTTTCAACCGGCTCGGTGTCTCCAGACATCAGCATGTGGTGAGCATTTTTAACGTCATCTATCATTCTTTCAGGGATATATCCATCAAACCAGTTTTTACCGATCACATCACTTTCATTGCATTCGATAATCTCGCATCCGCGCCTGTTTATCAGCTGCACTATTCCTTTATCGTCAAGTGCAATCAGTATCGTGCCAACGATATCGAGATAGGTCTGGGCCCGGTCTTTCTCTACTTTTAGCTTGGCTTCGGCCTTGACACGATCGGTAATATCCAGGGAATGGCAGACCATGCCAATGGCCTTGCTCCTGATATCGTGTAGCAGACCGAAAGACAAGTGAGCATTAATTTGTTCTCCGCTTTTAGTCAGTAACTCAATCTCCTGCTCACATGATCCCTTTTCATGCAACGGCTCGATAATTTCATGTAAAAGGTAGTCATGCCTGTCTTCAGGAAATAAAAATGAAATATGCCTGTCAATGGCATCACTGGTCTTATAACCAAATAATTTGGTAGAGGCGTTATTCCAGCCTGTGATAAACCCTTCCGTATTTGTTGTGATGATAGAATCATGAGTCTGATCTATTATTATTGCCTGATGGTATAGCTTTTCATTGGCGAGTACCTGCTCTGTGCGATCCTGTATCGTACCTATCATCTGAATGGCATTACCTTCCGTATCACGGATCACTTCACCCAGCTCCGACACATGTAATATTTCTCCGTCAGGTCGAACAATACGGTGCGCGATATTATAGGGACATTCTGCATCCGCCACGCTGTTCAGAACAGCTACCTCTACCTTTTCCCTGTCCTGTGGGTGGACAGAATTAATAAAATCATCATAGGTTACTGCAAGATGTTTATTCTCAACGCCAAATATTCGGTAAATCTCATCAGACCACTCCAGGGTATTGCTTGTGATATCCCATACCCAGTTACCTATGCAGGAAATCTCCTGCGCCTTCAACAGGTTTTTCTCACTTCTATTTAGCCTGTCCTCAACCTGTTGTTTCTCGGTAATATCAATACCAATCGCTGCGAGTTTTAATGGTTTTTCTACCTGTGTAATTACGCCACTGGACCATTCAATCAGTCGCCTCTCCCTGCTTTTCGTCGTTATCCAGAGTTTGTATCTATTTTTTGATCTCTCTTCTATCATTTCATGAAAAATTGAAATGATGTTGTCTCTTTGATGTTCATCGAATAGTACATCCCATGCATATTTCCCTTTGACTTCTTCATAACTGTACAGGGAAGCACGTTCACACATGTGATTAAACTGCTCGATCCTTCCCTTGTCATCCATGACTACAATCAGTGCCTCGGCGGAGTCCAGAATAGCCTGCGCCATATCATAGTTATCTTTTGATATAATGGATGCGGCGTCACGGTCTTCAATCGCCTTTCTGACAATACGGGCCATGTTAATAAATATAATTGCGGCAAACAGTATTGAAAACAGGCTGATGGCAGAAATGACAGCCACCATGTTTTTATCATACAGCTCCATCTCACCCATAAGCGGTGAAAGATAATAACGATGAAGCTTTTGTAATTGACGGGCAGTTACTATCAGGTCATTCAGAATTTGTTCTTGTAATGTTTCGTATACGTAACTGCTGGTCGGCAAGGTGCTGGTTTGTTCCGCAAGCAGTTTTGCCTGTTTGGATATGCGAGTTGTCAGTAACTTAAATCTTTTGTCACCGTACGTTGATTGCAATGCGCTGATTACATCAGACTGCTCGGCAATTTTTCTGCTTTTCAGAACCATCATATCCTTACTGCTTAATGTGCCGTATATTTTATGTAAGGAAAATCCTTCTTTATGTAAACGATCTTGTTGCCAAAGTAGTGCTTCATATATCGCTTCTTCCAGATGCAAAGCAGCTGTAATGGATGGATTATGAAAATCAATTTCTTTATTCCGCTTGGCATCCCCCAGGTCCGTTATATAGATAACAGCCAGAATATTGGAGGCCATGATAATCATCAGAACAGCGATGAGACCATAAATCTTCCTGAAAACAGGTTGCGAATGACTATTCACGGTCGCCCTTAAAAACCACGCTGTTTATTTGTTCAAATTCCTCGACAAGCGAAGGAAGATAATAATTCGCGCCTAGCCGTTCCAGGATAATGCGATGCGACGCATCCCCTTGGTTAAGCTTCAGGAATGCATTAAGTAGATTGTCCCTTGCTGCTTCACTGACATCTTCCTGAGTGGCAAAGACATAGTCCTGGTAAGGCAGTGACTGCCAAAGTATGCGAACCTTGTTAGGATCCAGTTCGCCATTATCATACATTTTCCTGACTACCCCTGTATTCGCGGCACCAGCATCTACTGTGCCATCCTGAATCAGTAAAGCCGTTTTATCATGCGCACCTGAATAAAGTATCTCGCTGAAATAGGTTTCCGGGTCTACTCCGGATTGCTGGAAATAGAACCGTGGCATGATATGGCCAGACGTTGATAGCGGAGAGCCAAACGCAAATTTCAAGCCCTTTATGCCTGCCAGGTTGCCTGCAATAATATCCGATCTGGCCAGAACATAGTGACTATAATTGCCATCAACATCGCGCTTCGTGATCGGTACTGCATTATATTGACGATGCGCCTTAACAAATGTTACCCCGCCAAAAAGCGCCAGGTTGATCTGCTTGTTACCAAACCAGTCCAATAGTTCCTGATAGCTATCGGGGACCCTGATCTCGTACTGTACGCCCGTCTCATTGCTTAAATAATCCATAAGTGGGCGGTAGATTCTGAAAATTTCAGCTTTATCCTGATCGGGCAGTATACCGACGATCCATCGATCAACTGCGCCTGAATCATTGTTATCCACGCAGGAAGAAACCAGCAGCGCAAGCATGGCAACAGCTAAGTAACGGGATTTATTAAGTATTTTCAAAACTTCTGAATTTAAAGGTCGTATTTAAAGATTGTAATGATATTACCCAGATTACAACTGACTTATTATCCGGAACCACTACTATAGCCCCATTATCTTTTTGCATTCAGGATTGACATGCCATCGCGGATAGATAAGTAAACATATTGTACAGTACAAATCTATAGTTACACCGTATTCCTGGACTCATTATCGGAGATAGAGGCATACGTGTTTTGCTGTAGTTTCGGGAAGTAATTATCCGCAAGAAATTGACTGAGTTCATCTTTCCCGAGTGGTCTGCTGTAATGATACCCCTGAACCTCATCACATTTCTTTTCCTTCAGGAACGCAAGTTGCTCTTCTTTTTCTGCGCCCTCCGCAACTACCCTGATACCCAGACCGTGTGCCATTGCAATAATCGCCTGGGTCAATGATGCATCTTCTTCGTTATCAGTGACCCCCATGATGAATGACCTGTCAATTTTAAGGGTACTGATCGGAAACTTTTTCAGATAGCTGAGAGAGGAATAGCCTGTGCCAAAATCATCAATGACAATCTTTATATCCTTGTCATGCAGGTTTCTCAGGATATCAATAGTCTTGTCAGCATCATCCATCAGTATGCTTTCGGTAATTTCCAGTTCCAGATAGCGGGCATCAAGTTCGCTTTCCTGCAGGACGCGGTAAATCATTTCCTCCAGGCCATCATCTATGAATTGGCGTGCCGATAAGTTAACTGACACCACAAGCTCTGAAAATCCGGCTTGCTGCCAGTATTTGGTTTCTCTACATGCAGTAGACAAGATCCATTCTCCGACTGAAACGATTAGCCCGGTATCTTCCAGCAAGGGTATAAACTTATATGGAGGCATCAGGCCTTTGCCGGGCTCCATCCAGCGAATCAGTGCCTCCATGCCGCATATTCTGCCGCTTTCCAGATCCATCTTTGGCTGGTAATGAAGTATATACTCTCCCGCATCCAATGCATGACGCAAACGGGTTTCCATGCCTAGTCTATCCTCCGCCACACTATCCATGTTGGCTGAATAGAACTGGCAATTGTTTCGTCCCTGCGCCTTGGCGTGGTACATCGCAATATCCGCCCGTGTGACCAGTAGCTTTGAGTCGTCACCATCATTTGGATAGCGGCTAATACCTATGCTGGTTGTTATGAATAGCTCACGTGCCTTGACGATAATAGGTTTTTCCAGAGCTGCATGAATCGATTGAGCGATCATTAAAATATCGCTTGACTCTGCAATATCATCCAGGATTATGGCAAATTCGTCACCACCAAGCCTGGCAACCGTGTCGCCTGCTCGCACAAAGCCTGAAAGACGGGTCGCGACCTCACTCAGCAGCTGGTCCCCGGTATCGTGACCAAGAGTGTCATTGATAATTTTAAATCTGTCCAGATCCAGAAACAGGACTGCAATCATACGGTTATGCCACGGTGCACGGGCCAAGGATTGGCGCAGGCGATCAAAAAACAAGGCTCTGTTGGGTAGTCCGGTTAAATAATCATAATGTGCCATTTGCTCGAGGTTTTGTTCATCCTTCTTGCGGTCCGTTATGTCACGATCTATCCCTCTGTACCCTCTGAAGTTTCCGTCTTTATCGTAAATCGGTACGCCACTGCTTTCGAGCACGACCATATGCCCGTCTTTATGCAGATTGATCTTTTCCATTGACACAACAGACGCCCGCTCTTTGGCTATTGATTTGAACGCCAATGCCACACGTTCAGCTTCATCTGGCGCCATGAAATCAAAAGGTGTTTTTCCTATTATTTCTTCAGCCCGGTAACCCAGGATATCTTCAATCTGTGGGCTTGCATAGGTATATACCACGTGTTCGTTGACCTCCCATACCCAGTCATTACTTGCCTCAACAAGATTACGAAAACGCGCCTCGCTTTGAATAATGCTTTCTTCTATTTTTTTGCGCTCAATTGCCTCTGCAAGTATGTTTGCTGCTGTACGCAAGAATGTAATATCGACCTTGGTGAATTCTCTTCGCTCTTTAGTATGCACACAAAGAACGCCATACGGCTGACTATTGCCGTTAATAATAACACTCATTCCGCTTGTCACGCCGTTATCATAGAGCAGCTGAGGACCGTTAAATCTCGATTCGTCGATTAAGTCGCTAACAATAATTGGCTCCCGGTTTAACAGCGTGTATCCCGCTTGTGTATTTTCTTCTACGTCAATATATGCAACATCAACCAGGTTATCCCGCCATCCTTCCCCTGCCTTGAATACCAGAGTATTTCCATCGGATATCAACTCAAGTATTGCACCAAAGTCGGCCTGCATAATACCGGCTATAAGACCTATGGAACGGTCGAGAAGTTCGTTCAGGCTAATATCCATTAACACAATCTGGCCCAGTTCGGCAATGCCGGATTGTTGTTTGACATGCTGGCTTAATTCACGTTCTGCGTACTTTCTGTCACTAATATCCAGACAGTATCCGGTAATGCCAATCTCGTTTCCGACTTCATCCTTGAGCAAGGACAATGACAAGTGTGCATCAAAATATTCACCGCGATTGCGAGGCAGTGTCACCTCAGATTCATGCATTCCTGATGTTCGCAGTGCGGTAATAGTATCCTGAATATCATCCAGACTATATTCGGGATAGACCTTGGCGATATTCTGTCCAAGGATGTCCACCGCCAGGTGGTCGAATAATCGCTCGGCGCCCTTATTCCAGCTGGTGACAATTCCATCCATATCCACAGAAACCACAGCGTCATGAATATTGTCGATTACATTTGCCTGTGTTTTTATTGCTTCGCCATCCCTTTTATTGGAAATAATCGATGCAAGGGTGTTGGTTACAGTAGTCATAAAGACAAGATCATCCAGATCTGCTACCTGACCCTGATTCTTATATAGACTTAATACACCAAGCATCTTTTCGCCTTGCATAATGGGTAGGATAAAACGCTCTTTGTTGCAATCTGTTTCGAGCAGAGCAGCATGCATTTCAT
>JAPHTU010000191.1 GCA_026196145.1 Gammaproteobacteria bacterium | reverse complement strand
TTCTCCTGGACAAATGCTGACAGCGCCATAACGCCATTGCAATCGAAGATTGTAATGCACATGACATCGATCAGTTCCCGTATTATTGACCGATTGACCGGCAATAACCAGACCCGCTTCAATCCCCCGGCATGGCGTTAGACCTGCTGTCATAAATCAGGATAGCAGGGCGACGCTCTTCGCCTGTGCGTAGACTTTTCTGCCAGGCCGCAGTTCCAGTAGTGTGGCGGACTTGCGCGTGACACGGGCCAGCATGGGTACATCCCCCACCAGTAATCGCACCGTGACCTGGGCAGCCTGCTCATCAGTGAGCGCATCTACGATCGCCGGGAAGATATTCAGGATACTGGTATTGGTCTGGTGTTCCAGCGTAAGACTGACATCCCGTGCGGCAACCCGTAATCTGACTGCATTCCCCAGTGGCAAATCCTTGCGGGGAACGGTAAATCGGCCACCACTAAATTCCACGTATGTTAGATCGTACTCGTCATCATGGGCGGCAACCGTTGCCTCGATCAGCGCCTCGGCATCACTGCCATGGGCCAGGGAAAGATCGAGGCGGGTCAACATGTCACTGATCGCACCCGTCGCCGCCACACTCCCCGCTTCCAGCAGTACCAGGTGGTCGGCCAGCCGTGCCACCTCGTCTGCCGAATGACTCACGTAAATAACAGGGATATCCAGTTCTTCGTGCAGTGACTCGATATAAGGCAGTATCTCCTGCTTACGGTTCTCATCCAGCGCCGCCAACGGCTCATCCATCAATAACAGGCGTGGACTCACCGCCAGCGCCCGGGCAATCGCGACCCGCTGACGTTCACCGCCTGACAGGGTTTCCGGTTTACGCTGTAGTAATGGACCGATACCAAGCAGTTCAATCGCCCTGTCCAGAGAAACACGGCGCTCTGCTTCAGGCACCCGCTTAATGCCATATTCAAGATTGCGCCATACGTTCAGATGCTCGAACAGGCTGGCCTCCTGGAATACATAACCCAACGGGCGTTGATGTGGCGGGATGAAACGAGCATCCTCCTGCCAGACCATTTCACCCACCTTCAGATAACCGCCAGCATGCTGCTCCAGGCCGGCTATTGCACGTAACAGGGTGGTCTTGCCGCAACCTGAGGGCCCGAATACAGCTGTGACACCCGCTGCGGGTACGCTGAATTCCGCAGCCAGCTTGAAGTCACCCCTGGCTATATGAAATCGGGCATCTATGGTCATGCTCGCACTACCCTGAAACGACGATTAGTCGCATACACGGCGACCAATAGCAGAAAAGACATCAATAACAGACCACCCGATAGCCAGTGGGCATGTGCGTACTCCATACCCTCCACATGATCATAGATGGCAATGGATACCACCTGTGTCTCACCCGGAATATTGCCGCCAATCATTAGCACCACACCAAACTCGCCCACCGTATGGGCAAAGCCGAGCACCATGGCGGTTAAAAAACCGGGCCTCGCCAACGGGATTGCGACACTGAAAAAGCGATCTAGTGGAGAAGCACGTAATGTAGCTGCCACCTCCATGGGTCTGCGACCAACCGCAGCAAAGGCCGCCTGCAGTGGCTGCACGACAAAGGGCAATGAATAAAATACCGAACCAATGACCAGCCCGGTAAAGGTAAAGGCCAGTGGCTTGCCACCCAGTGATTGCATCAAACCACCAATTGGCCCATGGGGACCCAACGCCAGTAATAGATAAAAGCCCAGTACGGTAGGCGGTAACACCAACGGCAGTGCAATAACCGCTTCAAGCACAAACTTGTAACGCCAACGGGTTCTTGCCAGCCACCATGCCAGTGGCGTACCCACCAACAACAGGATTAGCGTCGCCAGCGCCGCCAGCTTCAGGGTAATGCCAAGTGCAATAATATCGGGGTGATTAAACATCAGGGGGCATCGTATCCATTATTCTGGATGAGCTCCAATACTTCATCACTTTGTACAAACAATCTAAGGGCACGGGTGGCCTCGTTGTCCGTCAGAAATACCGCTTGCTGTTGAATACGAATGTATAGCGCCTGAGGTACAACCCAGTATGATCCTTTTATTGATTCACCGGGACGCCTCACCTGGGAGTACGCTACAAAACCCAGCTCCGCATTACCACTGCTGACAAACTGGAAGGCCTGGTTAATATTCTCACCACGAACCAGTCGCTCCTGAAGTGCTTTCCATAATCCACGTGCCTGCAATACTTCCTGAGCAGCCTTGCCATAGGGGGCAAGTTTCGGGTTGGCAATGGCCAGAAAACGAAACTCTCTCCCCTGCAGTATATTACCCTCAGTATCAACATAAGCTGCCTCTGGGCTCCACAGGACCAGCTTGCCGATGGCATAGGTAAAACGATTACCAGGCAAAATCACACCCTGCTTTTCCAGTGTTTCCGGCCGACGACTATCGGCAGCAAAGAAGGCATCAAACGGGGCGCCGTTGACGATCTGTGCATAGTGCTTGCCGGTGGAACCTGAAATCAGCGTCACCTTATGATCGGTACGCGCCTCGAATCGTGTGGCTATGGATTGCATGGTATCGGCAAAGTTACTTGCGACGGCTACGCGGATTTCTGCGGCCGCAAGCGGTGCAGGTAATAACGTTGCAGTAAGCAGCCACAGCACAATAAACAATAGATTTATTTTCATATCCTTAGGCGAGGTAACACCGGGAGTGCTTATCAATAGCCGGTCCGGTACCTGTTGAATAGCAGCTCCATTATATGGCTCAATAAACTGCATGGAAATCTACTCGCGCAAATCAGGATTACGGCGCCGTCGCCAGACAACGAGGTAAATAACAAAATTCACCGCCAGCAAACCAATACCCAGAAATATCTGCAAATCTCGCGTGAGACCGGTGGGGTAAATAATTGGTATAAGATAATACTCGAGAAATCCTCCAGAATACCCCCCCGAATCACCCGCACGAAGAAGGAGATTTTCCAGCGGGGTTAGCGGACAAATCCAGCCAAAGATCTCTACGGCCATCCCCCATACCATGGCGGGAATATGAATCCAGGGCATCCAGCGCCAACGTAGCGCGAGGAGTCCTCCAAACAAGACAAATACAATGAATGCAAAGTGTCCAAGAACCACCACGTCCGCGAGAATCCCGTATAGCGCCGAGAGTGTCATTGTTCATATTTCCGTGGCAATTGGCGCATAAGCCAAACAATAATAATTACCTTTGTAACAGCATTTCTATACGAATGCATATACCAGAAAACCCCCAAAAAATGCTGCCAGAATCCCGCCAATGCGGCCGAGCGGTTTTGTCAATGACAGGGCCCAGTTGATTATTTTTATAAAATTATCGCGACCTATCACAGCAAAAAACAGTGCTGCGACAATGGAAAGCCAGCCAATAATTTCTATTGCAAGCGGAAACCTGGATATATCTGACAGATAAACAAGCAATGCCCCCAGAACCAGCCTGACGACTACAGCCAGTATATGCAGCCATGGATTTTCGATATGTTTTTTAAAGACGCCGAATATAGTTTCCGGGTTAATAATAATGATTATGCCGGCAAGCAGCGTTAACGCGCCAAATATAATTATCAAAAGTGACATAGAGATTTCCGCATCATCATTACACTCTCATCTCACTATAACACCTGAACCGAAAGAGTCGGGATACACACAACCCCGGCCGAGGCCGGGGTTGTGTGACGCTATGCCGCTTACACCTAGTATGCAGCTGATTCTTCGGCATCGTAACTAATACCGATTTTAGCTGCCTGCTCTTTTACAGCACCAAAGATTTTTTCATCCAGCGAATCCCTGGCCCCACCTTTGGCTTTGACTTCACGCTTGATGTGATCAGCACGCTGCTGTGCCAGTTTTTTGACCTCGGCCTTTAATTGCTGACGTTCTTCTGCCTTATCTTTTATCAGGGCGGCCTGTGCGGCAGGCGCCATGGCCTGTATGCTGGCAGGCAAGTTGTCCCGATCGATCTCATCCAGTTTAATGCGGCCACTGGCGATGTCATCGACCAGTTCGTTTTCACCCACAAAGTTTCTCTCACCACTATCGGATGCATTAAAGGTTGCCCTACGTGCACGGGATTCCAGCGAACTCAGCGCATGCAATTTTTTACCGGCCTTGACCTTTGCCTCCATGCGCGCCTTGCCTTCCTTATCACCATAATACAGGCGGGTGTCATCCAGTTTGGCTGAAAGCTCTGCGAGCTTTTTATCATATGGCGTCGCCACGGCAACAGCATTGCCATCCTGTGCTACCTTGAAGTATTCACCCCCTCCAAGACTGGCAATTTGTTGCCAACCTTTTGTGGTCGCATTTTTGTTACCGCTCTGAATGGTATTCACAACAATCCCCTTTTCCAGTGCAACGCGCATAGTAGTCGGATACTTCACATCATCCTGATAATCCATGTGCGCCGGCGCATCACCGACCAGAAATACCACCTTGTACGCATCCTGCTGGTTCCATGACATCTTGTGCACAGCGTCATACAACGCCTGGTTGACATGCTCGGGGCCATCACCACCGCCCTGCGCCCTGAAGTCCATTAACTTCGCATACATGGAGTCCAGATCAGTTGACAGGTCGGTCACCTGCGTGACGTAGGCATCACCCTTGTCACGATAGGCTACAAGGCCCATGCGAATTTCCGGCGCATTCTCAGCCTGTGCCATACTGCTGGCAATCGACCAGATCTTCTCCTTGGCGGCCTGTATCAGTCCACTCATGCTACCCGTGGTATCGAGCACAAATACCACATCGATTTTTGATGCCTGCTGCTCATGCACCACTGGCGGTTTCTGCGGTAGCGGTCTGACTATGGGTGGCTGTACCGCACCAATGGATTCCAGCGATGGATAAAAAGCCACGGTGACGATAGTCGCACCTACCAGGGTGGCTGCAATCAGTTTGTTGGTTGTTGATTTCATGATGTTCTCCTCTAGGTATTAAACTAATAAGTGGTTGGGTTAGTCGCAAGTTTGCGAACCGCGTTTTCTGCTGCACGGTAAGCAACATCAAAGCGATCATTTTCAACGGGTGATTTCTTGTGCGCTGACTGACGCTGCCAGTTCGATGGAATCCAGGTGAACAGCGCCTGTACCAGGAACAAACACCAAAGGCCCAGAAACAGACTATCGGTATGCAGGTAGGCGGCGACTGCGCCAACGACGCTGAGTGCCGTCAACCCAAGATCCAGTAATGCAGATAACACACTGCTATAGAAATACAGTGAACGAATCAGCCAGATCAGGCCAAGGTGCGCGATAACAACCCAGTGTATTGATGGCATAAAGACCCATGTGGCGATCACCATGGATACATACACCGATAATGCCGTCATACGACCAACCTTTTCACGACAACGTGAAAACAGGTATAAGAGGTACGCAACCCCGGCCACGCTGATGAGCACCCTGACCAGGATACCCAGCGGTAATAGCCAGTCGAATGCCGCAACGCTGATACTCACCGTCATGCTGGCAACCAGCGCCACTACCACGCCCTCAAGAAAGCCGGGGCGTCGTTTATCAATTGATAATGAACTCATGATGCCCTCCTTTGCTGCTCCTTGAGATAGGCGACCTCAACATCACTGTCCTGCACGCCAACCTCATCGCGGGAATACGGGTCGAAATCACTGGCCGTGCCGTCACTTGAATCCAGCAGGTATTCGGCCTTTTGCTGCATGGCCTCCAGTTGCTGGTGATTTTTCTCCATGCGTAATTCCATATCGACAAGTTGTTGCTGCAGGTTCTGTTGTTGCTGCGTGATATGTTGCAGACGTTGTTGCTGCTCCAGCTTGCGGCGCACCAGTTTTCGTGCGAGGTCTTCCTTGCCGGCATCAAAACAGATATCAAGTTCACCCTCGATCTGTTTGAGCGAATCCTGCAAAGAGGATTCGCGTTGCTGCAGTTGCCGCTGTTCGTGCTGAAAACCACGACGTCGTTGCTCGTCACCGGTGAGGTCTTCCTGCATCTCGCGGATAGCCTGCCTGAGCAACACGTCCGGCTCCTCGATACGATCCAGTACGGCGTGAAAGTCGGCTTTAAATAGCCGGGATACTCGATTTACCAAAGCCATTGTTATCTCCTTGTGTTATTTGTTTGCTGTGAAGATAGTCTAGGCAGGACGTGTGATTTTTTTTAGACAGGCTTTGGTAAAACCTTTATGCATTTGTTTACATAAAATTTACATGCCGTGAAACGGCCAAACTGCTAATCTGTAAACCATCATGAATACAGATAATCAGGCATGGGCGACAAAGCAAAAATTCTGATCGTTGAAGACGAGGAGGCTATCCGCACGGGGCTGGTCGATGTCTTTGTTTATCATGGCTATGAAGTCGATATTGCCGACAATGGTAATGATGGACTGAGCATGGCTGGCAGCGGCCAGTTTGACCTGGTATTACTCGACGTCATGCTACCCGGCATCAACGGCTTCGATATCCTGAAGCAGCTACGCGACCAGGACCGTGAGCAGGCGGTCATCATGCTGACCGCCAAGAGCACCGATGAAGACATAATCGAGGGCCTTTCATTAGGCGCCGATGATTATGTCGCCAAACCATTTTCCATCACCCAACTCGTGCTGCGGGTCGAGGCCGTACTTCGTCGCACGCGACCGACAGGAGACAGTGCCGTTTTCATTGAGCTGGATGACGCAATCAAACTGGATACACAAAATCTGTCTGCTGATATCAACAATCAAACCACTACCTTTACCCGCCGAGAAATGGATATCCTGCAATACCTGCATCAACACCATGAGCGACCGGTACCGCGGGATGAACTCCTGACAAATGTCTGGGGCTATGCCAGGAATCTTGATCTGGAGACCCGCACGGTGGATATCCACATCGCCAAGCTACGGCGCAAGATAGAACCCGTGCCTGCCAACCCCCGCCACCTGGTGACAATACGTGGTGCCGGCTACAAGCTGCTGTCAAAATGACCGTAAAGAAAACACATACCCCCTTCAGGCACATGACTATAAACAAGTTGCGTGGCTGGATTGTTGTGTTCTTCATTGCATTGGTCATTCCCACAGGGTTGCTGATCTACCAGGCCTACCAGGAATTACAATGGGAGGCATTCCATCAACAGCGTGTACAAGCCGAGGAACTCGCCGACCGTATTGATAGACAGTTACTTGAACTTATATACAAGGAAGAAAATCGTGCTTTTTCCGACTACGCCTTTTTAAACGTAACCGGCACAGCGACAAGCAATTTCCTGCAACGCTCACCTTTGTCCAGTTTTCCGGTTAGCCCTGATATTCCTGGTCTGCTGGGTTATTTCCAGGTAGATGCCAACGGCAAGTTCACCACTCCACTGTTGCCCGATGATCCATTGATTAACCGGTATGGCCTGGCAAACGATGAATACCAGCAACGTCTCGGCCTGCAGTTGAAGTTGCTTGGCATACTGGACAAAAACCAGTTGGTAAAGCGCAAACCCGAAAAACCAGAATCCCTAAAACCGCAAACAGTGGCTAGATCTTTTGCCTCTTCACCCATGGAAGCCGATGATGTCGGTGCTGGTCTTGCTGATGCAATTTCATCACTATCCTCGCCCATGAGAATGGAAGAAAGCATGGCAATTGATTCTGACACGCCAATTGCACAAATTGAAATCGCGGAAGCCGAAGTCGCCGCTTCCTCGATGGGCGAGGCACCCATTGCCGCCGCACCGATGGTCTCACAACAGGCATTTGACCAGCTCAGGGCCGCACCGGGTAATGCGCCTCTGGCGAAAGGCAAGGTAAGTAACAAGCTCGGTCGTGTGGCTGACCTGAAACTCGACAAGGCCTATGAAGACCGGACCGACAGGACGAGCACAGAAAAACAGCAGGCATCCGGGCAACGTCAGAAAAAGGAAGGCCTGTATAGAAAAAATATTATCCCCGAGAAAAAGGCACGCCGTGAAGTCAGTCGGCTGCCGGAAGCCCGAACGCAGGCGTTAGCGGCACCGAGGGATATTACCGCGATAAACAAGGATGTGCGCATCCGTACATTTGAAAGTGAAATCGATACCTTTGAACTCAGCCTGCTGGATAGCGGCCACTTTGTTTTGTATCGCAAGGTGTGGCGCAATGGTCAGCGCATTATTCAGGGACTGTTAATTGAGCAGCAGCCCTTTATCGAAGGCATGATCAAAGCTGCCTATGGGAGTACTGCGCTATCCGGCGTAAGCCATTTACTGGTTGCCTGGCAGGGTGATGTGATTTCACAGTTTCAGGCCAGCGGCTATCGTGATTACCTTTCACGATCGAGCAAACTGAACGGCACCCTGCTCTACCAGACGGCGTTTTCACAACCGCTGGGCGACCTGGAGCTGGTTTTCAGTATTAATAATTTACCTGCAGGACCGGGTGCCACAATTATTAACTGGATCGCCAGCATATTGCTATTGATTATGTTGATTGGTTTTTACCTGATGTACCGTAGCGGTCTCAGGCAAATCCGCCTGTTGCAACAGCAGCAGGACTTTGTCTCTGCGGTCAGCCACGAACTCAAGACACCATTAACCTCTATCCGTATGTACGGAGAGATGCTGCAGGAAGACTGGGCGTCGGAAGAAAAGAAGAAAGGCTATTACGGGCAGATTGTCGGTGAAAGTGAGCGCCTGACCCGCCTGATCAATAATATATTACAACTGGCACGCTTTTCCCGTAACGCCATTCAATCCGACCTCAGGGATATCAAGGTCAGCGAATTAATGGATATAACCAAAAGCGCTGTCAGCACCCCTGTTAGCAGTGCCGGTTTCACACTGGAAATCAACTGTGATAAAGCAACAGGACAACAAACTGTCAATGTGGATACCGACCACTTTACCCAGATCATGATTAACCTGATTGATAATGCCCTGAAGTTTTCCGCCAACGCAGATAATAAAACCATCACCCTCGGCTGCGAGCAAAATGATTCAACCCGGATACAGGTCAGTATACGTGACTACGGTCCCGGCATTCCCAAAGACCAGATAAAGAAAATTTTCACACTTTTTTATCGTGCTGAAAACGAGCTCACACGGGAAACTGTTGGCACCGGCATTGGCCTTGCGCTGGTTAACCAGCTCATGCGCGAGATGCAGGGTGAAGTAGATGTGCAGAACACCAATCCCGGGGTGCAATTCAGGCTGGTATTTCCTATAGTATCTTAACAACTGAAAACTGGTATAGAATATAAGACAACCTGAAACGGACAATATGATGCTTTGCATATAACATCCGTTTTGTGACCAAATAAAGTATGGCGGTGACACTACTATATGTATAAACGTCGTAACGAATATGATGTAACAAACAGCATCAGGGTTACCGACTATGAACAGGTCCGCACGGCCGTTCAGAATATCTATAAATCACGCTATCCCCGCGCATCATTTCGCCCCATCCATAAGGCATTCGATACCTTCAACAGCCTGTTTACCGGGAAATACCCCGGCTATCATTGCTGCGATACCCTGTATCACGACATCCAGCATACGCTGGATGTAACCCTGGCGGTAACCCGCCTTATAGATGGCCATGACAAGAGCAATTCAGGAAAAGGCCGGCTGGGACCAAAACGGGCAGCCCTCGGCATCATTACGGCACTATTTCATGATTCGGGATACATCCGTACCCTCAGGGATAGCCGTCATGTTAATGGTGCCGAATATACGCCTACCCATGTCGCCAGAAGCGCCAAATTCCTGAAAAAACTCATGCCGGAATTTGGCATGGCCGAATATGCGGATACTGCCGCACGAATCGTGCATTTTTCCGGCTACGAGATACCACTGGAGAGTATCCAGGTAGAAGATCCCAAGGACCGCATCATTGGCCAACTACTGGGCACAGGAGACCTCATCGCCCAGATGTCGGATCGTTGTTACCTGGAAAAGTGTCGGGATCGCCTGTATCCGGAGTTCGTGCTGGGCGGTATTGCCAAGCGCCAGGACGCGAACGGCAACGACATACTCATTTACGAGTCAGCCATCGACCTGCTTTACAAAACCCCAAGCTTTTACCGCCTTAGTGTACGCAAACGACTGGAGTACTTCTTCGACAGTTGTTACATGTATGCGGCTGCCCACTTCGATGGCATCGATCCCTACATGAAAGAACTGGAATTCAATATCCGTTACCTGGAAGGCCTGATCGGCAGTAACTCGTTACATTTATTGCGACGTCGACCGCCGAAGAATATCGCCAGTACGGTTTTTCCATTTGAAGGTTTTTACTCGGGGACCTGATCACCCTACCCGCTGTCTCCCGCTAAAGGCGTGTGCAATGGTCCCCTTATCGATATATTCCAGCTCACCGCCCAACGGCACGCCATGCGCTATACGTGAACAGGGAATGTCGTATTCCCTGGCAAGGTCGGTAATATAAAAAGCGGTGGCTTCGCCCTCGACTGTCGGGTTGGTCGCGAGGATAACTTCCTTTATAGGCTCGGACCTGAATCGCTCGGCAAGTAAATCCATCCCCACATCTTCCGGGCCGATACCATCGAGCGGCGAGAGGTGGCCCATCAAAACAAAGAACAGGCCATTAAAGTCGGTCGCCTGCTCCAGTGCCATGACATCAATGGGAGATTCCACCACGCACAGGATCGACTGATCTCTGCGTTCACTGCTACAGATATGACAAACCTCGGCCTCGGTCAAATTACGACAGCGTTTACAGTTATTGACCTTATCCATCGACTGTAACAGCGTCTGCCCAAGATAGCGGGCGCCATCACGATTACGCTGCAGCAAATAAAAAGCGATACGCTGTGCAGATTTCTGACCAATACCCGGCATGACCTGCAGGGCCTGTATCAATTGTTCAACCAGGTTGTTATCTGACATATTAGTGGAACAATATTCAGGACTAATAAAATCCTAGAATGGCAACTTGACGCCCGGCGGCAGATTCAGGCCACCCAGCATATCGGACATCTGGTCCTGGGTCTTTGCTTCAATCTTGTGTGTGGCGTCGTTAATCGCTGCTGAAACCAGGTCTTCCAGCATTTCCCGATCATCCATCAAGGTCTCATCAATCTCGACCCGCCTGGCTTCATGTTTGCCATTCAACGTTACCTTGACCATACCGCCACCGGATTCACCCGTGACTTCCATATTTGCCATTTCAGCCTGCTGCTTCTGCATTTCTTCCTGCATTTTCTGCGCCTGCTTCATGATATTGCCCAGACCACCTTTCATGTCATTTTCCTCACCTAGTCTTCAACAGGTTGTATCGCATCGGCAGCTACCGTTGCGCCAAACATTTCCTTCATCATTTGTACGTTTTCATCACCCTCGATGGATGCAACTGCGGCTTTTTGCCGTTCCTCATCCTGGCGTGCCTTACGTTGTGCCGGTGTCTCCGATGGCACTATACCCGGCTGAACCTTCAACTTAATAGGCTTGCCAAAGAAATCGCTCAGTGCCTCCTCTATCTTTTGTGCCGGGCTATCCGTCAACAAACGGGCATGCGGCTGATCCAGTATCAAACGCACGATATCGTCCTCGATGACTTCCAGCTGGCAGTTCTCCGCCAGTTGTAGCGCCATGGCTTTCAGGTTGAGCGCATCAAGAATTTCCTGCCAGTCTGGCAAGTAACTGTTGCTGGCAGCCGCCTTCACTTCCTGAACTGGCGCCGGCATCTGTTCTGCCGGCTCGTAGGTTGGCGCGACAGGCTGCTCGCTAGTAGAGGCAGGGGAAGTTGTATCAGTCGCAAGCTGATTATCTGCCACTGTCGCTGGCCTTGCCTGCGTGACAGGCTGGGTAGCAGGACGACTATCATTTACTTCAGCTTGCCAGGGCCTGAATGCAATCATACGCAGCAGCGTCATCTCAAACCCCTCACGTGGCAACGGATTCATTTTCAGATTATCACGCCCCTGCAAGGCAGTTTGATAATACAGTTGCACATCCTCTGGCGATATTTCCCCGGCCAGTTGCTGAATTCGCTGCGGATCATCCCACTCATCCGTCATGCTGCCTGCCACCTGTTGTTCCAGCGCAATATGGTGGTATACCGAAATCATCTCGGCCAGCACATCCTGGTAGTCCGGGCTGCGTACATCCAGTTCACTGATGGTTTGCAGCACTGCCTTGCCATCCTGTCTGTGTACCTGCTCGATTAGCTGATAGACATGGGTAGACTCAATCGTACCCAGCATATGCCGTACATCTTCATCACCCACGCGCCCACCACCAAAGGCAATTGCCTGATCCATCAGGCTCAGGGCGTCGCGCATACTGCCCTCTGCGCCCCTGGCTATTAAACGCAACGCAGGCTCATCAAATTCAAGCGCCTCCTGCTGAAGGATATGGGCCAGATGCGAAACGATATCCGGCAGCGGTAATTTTTTCAGATTAAACTGCAGGCAGCGGGAAAGTATAGTGACCGGCAGTTTTTGCGGATCGGTAGTCGCCAGCAGGAATTTGACATGCGGTGGCGGCTCTTCCAGTGTCTTCAGCAGTGCATTGAAGCTGTGGTTCGAGAGCATATGCACCTCGTCGATCAGATACACTTTGTAACGGCCCCTGGTTGGCGCGTACTGGACGTTTTCCAGCAATTCACGCGTATCCTCTACCTTGGTACGCGACGCCGCATCCACCTCAATCAGGTCGACAAAACGCCCCTCATCAATTTCAAGGCAGGCGGAACATTCGCCACAGGGTTTCGAGGTAATCCCCGTATCACAGTTCAAAGACTTGGAGAGAATCCGGGCTATGGTGGTTTTACCGACCCCCCTGGTGCCGGTAAACAAAAAG
>JAPHTU010000306.1 GCA_026196145.1 Gammaproteobacteria bacterium | reverse complement strand
TTCCAGTAGCAGGAACTTGTTCTGGCGATCGTCAATCTGCCGCTGCAATTCAGTGAATCGATCCAGCAGATCTGGTAACTGGCTGGATACCGTACTGATATCGTCCTCAGGTCCGCCAACGGCCGGCGTTCCGGTGAAATCAAATTCGTCCTCACCCAATCCGGCAAGCGTAGCGAGCCTGCTACCCAATGCATCAAGACGAATCGAGCGGGCCTCCATTTTACCGATACTCAGTGCCAGCGCATTGATGTCATTTGTTGCCCGCTCGGATATTTGCTTAATATCCTTACGTTCCTTCAGTAGTGATGTGTACCATTTATCAACTCCATTACCGCTGTTCACGGGAGCAAGATATTTGGCCAGAAAATAACCCGACGTGAGCAACAGCAGGACTGTTACAAGCATAATCACGAGCAAAATCAGCTGATTCTTCTTTTCAGATAGATCCACGGTCTTGGGACCGCGTCCACTACTAATTAGGAGTTGAACGTTCATGGCTGCTGCTGAGATACCGCCTGAAACCAGTGTTAATTGGTTTGAGAAACGTAGGAGGGCTGCAAGTAGGAGACTGGTGCCGTCTCTGCATCATTGAAGCTGATTTCTTCCCAGGCATCTTCCTGGGATAATAATTCTCTAAGCAATAAATTATTGAGCGCATGACCGGAGCGATAGCCATTGAAACCGCCGACCAGACTTTTACCCAGGAGATACAGGTCTCCAATGGCATCCAGTACCTTATGTTTGACGAACTCATCTGAATAACGCAAGCCATCTTCATTAAGAATCCGGTAGTCATCCATAATTATAGCATTATCGATACTGCCACCCAGTGCCAGCTGCTTTTCTCTCAATTGCTCGATATCTTTCATAAATCCGAAGGTTCTGGCGCGACTGACCTCTTTGACAAACGAGGTCGTAGAAAAATCCAGTTCAGCGTGCTGTGTGCCGGCCTGAAACAATGGATGGTCAAAATCTATGGAAAATCCAACCTTGAAACCGTCGAATGGATAAAACTCGGCCCATTTATCATCCTGCTCTACCCTGACATGCTTTTTTATACGGATAAAACGTTTGGCAGCAGACTGCTCCTCTATGCCAGCAGATTGAATAAGAAACACAAAAGGACCTGCACTGCCGTCCATAATTGGTACCTCGGATGCACTCAGGTCAACATAGGCATTATCAATTCCCATACCGGCAAAGGCGGACAATAGATGTTCAACAGTTGAAATCCTTGCTTCACCCTTACTCAGTGTGGTCGCCAGCCGTGTATCTCCTACGTTGGTTGGCGCCGCCTTGATCTCAACATTGCCCGGCAAATCAACCCGACGAAAGATAATTCCTGTGTCGATGGCTGCCGGCCGGAGGGTCAAATACACCTTTTGACCGGTATGCAGACCAATCCCCGTGGCTCGAATGACGTTCTTAAGCGTTCTTTGTCTAATCATATTTATTATTTTCTATTGCAATCGCCTGAATATACCACTGAGCTAGAAATACCCCTCCCAATATGGGTGGATATTATAGGCTATTCTTTTCTCAGAGCCAAATCATACATTTACCCTACTTTTTTAACTAAACTATAGACATTTTTAATCCCCTCATTAGTCTGCCTGACGTCTAAGGAATGCCGGAATATCCAGATAATCAAAGTCTTTTTGCTCCGGCTCACTGGATATTTTGGCAGACAACGCGGCTCCAGACTCCACCTCTTCGGCAGCTGATGCCGAAATGGGCTCTGCCGTCTCATTGCCGCCCTGTTTGGCCTCTTTTGCGTGCTGATAAACCAGGCGGATATTTTGCTCATCCACGCTACCGACTGTGCCTTCGCCTATTCCCGTCGCCACTACCGTGACACGCAACTCATCGCTCATTTCCGGCTCAATAACAGTCCCGACCACAACCGTCGCATCATCAGAGGCAAATTCCTTAATTGTCGAGCAAACCTCATCAAATTCACCTATTGAAAGGTCCAGGCCAGCAGTCACATTGACCAGTATTCCCTTAACATTGGACAGATCGATATCTTCAAGCAGCGGACTGGTAACCGCAGACTCTGCTGCCTGCCTTGCCCTGTCCTGCCCTTTTGCGCTTGAGCTGCCCATCATCGCCATACCCATTTCAGACATCACCGTACGTACGTCAGCAAAATCAACGTTGATCAGACCCTGACGGGTTATCAACTCTGCTATGCCCTGTACTGCACCCAATAAAATATCATTGGCGGCCTTAAAGGCGTCCAGTAACGTGGTGTCTTTACCAAGTACCGGAACCAGCTTCTCGTTAGGTATGATAATTAATGAATCGACATGCTCTTCCAATGCAGCGATTCCTGCATCTGCTATATTCATCCGCTTGTTACCTTCAAAACAGAATGGCTTGGTAACCACTGCCACTGTCAAAATACCCATCTCACGAGCAGTCTGTGCAACAATTGGCGCCGCGCCGGTTCCTGTTCCCCCACCCATACCAGCAGTGATAAACAACATGTCGGAGCCTTCGATAACCTCTTTGATACGATCCTTGTCATCTAATGCAGCCTGCATACCGATTTCCGGATTGGCTCCGGCTCCCAGGCCTTTGGTCGTTTTCTCACCTAACTGCAGGACGGTTTTTGCGTCAACACTATTCAGTGCCTGTGCATCCGTATTGGCGCAAATAAAATCAACGCCATCAATATTTGCCGCAGTCATGTGCTGAACAGCGTTCCCGCCGCCGCCGCCGACGCCTATTACCTTAATTACCGCATTCTGACTATATGATTCCAATAGTTTAAACATTTCCATTCTCCGGGCTGTAGAACAAATATATGAACAACAAGTTAATTAACTTCACCTAAAAAAATTCTGCCTAGCTTTTTCCACCAACGCTTCTTGTCAGACTGACCTTTATAATCTCCATATGTTGATAAACCTGCCTGAATCAAACCAACAGTCGCCGCATAAATAGGGTTTTTCACGACATCCTGAAGACCTGATACATTCTTTGGCACCCCTAATCTTACCGGTGCATGAAAAATCTCCTCGGCCAACTCAGGCACACCCTCCATTCTCGATGCACCACCGGTCAGCACTACGCCAGCCGGTATACATTCCTCAAAACCACTACGCCTTATTTCATTCATAACCAGGCTTAATAGTTCTTCATAGCGTGGCTGCACAACCTCGGCAAGCGTCTGTCGACTCATCTTCATGGCCTTTCGCTCACTGACCGAGGTCACATCAAATGACTCATCTGTACCAATCATCTGGCTGATCGCACAGCCAAATCTGATTTTTATATCTTCTGCGCTTTGCGTAGGCGTTCTGATGGCTACGGCAATATCATTGGTAACCTGGTCTCCTGCAATCGGCACAATTGCAGTATGTCTGATAGCGCCGCCGGTATAGATGGAGATATCAGTCGTACCAGCACCAATATCTACCATGCAAACCCCCAGATCCTTTTCATCCTTGGAAAGCACTGCATAACCAGATGCAAGCTGTTGCAAAACAATACTGTCCACTTCCAGGCCGCAGCGAACTATACATTTCGTGACATTCTGTATCGCACTATCGGCACATGTAACAATATGTACCTTTGCCTCCAGCCTGACACCAGACATGCCTAGTGGCTGCTGGATCCCGTCGTGATCATCAATTAAATATTCCTGCGGGATAATATGGAGAATCCTCTGATCTGCAGGTATTGCAACAGCTCCTGCTGCCTCGATAACACGATCAATATCCGACTTTGTCACTTCCTTATCTTTAATACCTACGATGCCATGTGAATTCATGCTACTGATATGCGTTCCTGCCACACCGACAGAAACCGAGCTGATCTCACACCCGGCCATTAACTCTGCTTCCTGCACCGAGCGTTGTATGGATTGCACGGTAGATTCGATATCAACAACGACACCCTTTTTCAAACCATGACACTCACTCGTGCCAATACCGATAATATCAACATCGCCCGCTTCATCGACAAGCGCCACGATTGTTGCGACCTTTGATGTCCCTATATCAAGGCCAACAAGCAGTTGTTCCTGGTTCTTTCTGCTACTCATGATTCCGAAACCCGTCTGATAGCCGCACCAGAGATATAGCGCATGTCTATATATCTGGCATTAATCCTGTTCATCCTGATCAGACTCGCCATGCGCCTGATTTTTTCCGCTGAATTCACAATATCGTTTTCGCCAACCACCAGTTGACTGCCCTCTACATCGAGAATGTAATCACCATTGGCAAGCATTTTTATATGACGGGCCGGTATTGAGCCCAGCATAGGCAACACATTCACAATACGTCTGCACTGCGATTCATTCAGCTTGCCATCAGCCGTATTAAACGCCATTATTCTGGCATGCAAGCCAGCTGGATCCACGTCCACTGTCCGGCAATTTTCCAGCAACAATATACGCTGGTTCACAACAGCGACGGGGGTGACCTCGGAGATTTCTATAATCACCTCATCGGGCCATGAATATCTGACAGAGGAAGAAAGCACATATGGTTCGTTGGCAAGCATCAGACGAACCTCGGCGAGAAAGTCTTCTCTATTGGCATTAGCAGCAGACATTCGCTGTAGCCGTGCCAACATGCTCTCTTCATCTACCAGCAAAAACACACCTTTCACCTGTATTGATCGATTAACATTTACTGCATCACGACCATCATCAAATATGTACCCCGCTCCCAGAACGAGCCCTCCCAGGAGAAGTAGCGCTGAAAATAATTGCCTAGCCATGCAGCGAACTCTCCAATATCGCCAGACAGGTTGAATTAAAATCAAGTCCGGCGGCCTGCGCCGACATGGGAACCAGACTATGACTGGTCATGCCAGGCACACTATTGACCTCGATAAACCATACCTCATCATTCTCATCAATAATAAAATCAACACGCCCCCAGCCATTCATTCCAAGTGACTCATATGCAAGAACAGCACTGGATACACACTGGCGAGTTAACGCCTTATCAAGTGGCGGATCAACAATATAACGGGTGTCGTCCCTGAGATATTTGGCGTCATAATCATAAAAATCTGTTGTTGGCTCCAGACATATCAATGGCATCTCCTGTACACCGTCAATAAACGAATAGGTGTATTCCTTACCGCGTATCGCCTGCTCTATAACTATAAAATCATCGTATTCACGAGCCCGCTCAATCGCATCACCAAGTAACGATGCCTCGGTCACATGAGTCACACCGATGCTGGAACCCTCGTTGGCAGGCTTAACATAAACAGGAAGATCAATACCATCATAATCAGCGTCGAACATATCGCCTACTATCTTATATTTCGGTGTATTGATTCCGGCACTTTGCCATACCGCCTTTGTATACCATTTGTTCATCGATACAGCCGATGCAGGAACATTACTGCCTGTATAGGGAATATCATAATAATCGAGCAAAGCCTGTATCTTCCCGTCCTCCCCGTCTCTTCCATGCAGGGCAATAAACACGCGGTCAAACGAGCTGAAATCTATATGGTGATCGGCCGTATCTACTAGCTTCACATCAACCCCTGCTGCACGCAAACCACCAGCAACCGCCGCTCCAGACTGCAATGAAATCTCTCGCTCATGGGAATTCCCGCCATAAAATACGGCCACTCTCCCAAAGTCGCTTGAGGTCGTCATCAACCAACCTCCGCCAGGAACGTTTTCACGATTCGCCCGATACTACCCGCGCCCATGAAAAGCAGGACATCATCATTCTCGACTACTCGTTCGAGAACTGCGTACAGGGATCCCTCATCACTCACCGCGTGGGCATCCTTTGCACCAAGACTCCTCAGGGCATCACAAATGCCAGATGAACTGACACCCAGGGTGTCGGTCTCACTCGCCGCATATATGGGCAATACAAGCTGATAGTCAGACTTGAGCAATGACTCCACAAAACCGTCAAACAGGCTTTTAACCCGACTGTATCGGTGCGGCTCAAATACAAATACTATGCGTCGCCCACTGAACACATCAGCAATCGTATCCAGAACGCTGGTCACTTCTGTAGGATGGTGACCATAATCATCAATCACGGTAACCGAACGACCGCCGGGCATATCGATATCGTAGGTATTGAATCTTCTGGAAATTCCTGAAAAAGCGCTTAACGCTGACTTCATAATATTTATATCAATACCCAGCTCGAGACCAACACATATACTCGCCAGCGCATTGAGTACATTATGATGACCATAAAGCCTGATATTGAAGTGATCGTTAATATTGTATACGTCGCTAACCACGTGCATGTCCATACCAGCATCTGCCGGCGTTACACTCTTGCAGAAGACAGTGGCTTCCGGGCCGAACCCATATGTCAGGACTCGTCGGTGTATGCGCGGCAGCATTTCAACAATATGCCTGTCTTCCATACAAAGTACGGCGCAACCATAAAAAGGAATGTCTGAAATAAACTGCTGAAAAGCACTGATGAGATCATCCATGCTGTTTCGATATACCGACAGGTGATCATTATCGATATTGGTAACTACAGACATAACCGGGTGAAACAGCAGAAAGGAGCCATCGCTTTCATCCGCTTCGGCAATAAAATACTCACTGTCCCCCAGACTTGCGTTTTTGTCGTTCTTCAACAGGCGCCCGCCTATTACATAAGTTGGACTCATGTCTGCGAAGTCCAGCATACTGGCTATCATACTTGTTGTTGTTGTTTTACCGTGCGTTCCGGAAATAGCAATGCCATTTTTCTTTCGCATGAGCTCGGAAAGCATTTCCGCCCTGGGAACAACCGGTATACCAAGTTCGTGTGCACGGACTATCTCCGGGTTTTCTTCGTCAATTGCACTGGAAACCACAACCACATCCGCATCATCAATATTGTCTCTCGAATGTCCAATATTGATCTTCGCGCCAAGCTCGGTCAGTTTTGTGACATTATCACCACTAGACACATCCGAACCGCTAACCTGGTACCCCTGGTTGAGCATAACCTCCGCTATGCCGCACATGCCTATGCCGCCAATGCCTACAAAATGTATTTTTCTGATACGTTTCATATCAAACTACCGGGATCAGACCCGCACCTTTAACATTAGGCCGTCGAAATGATTGACTGACATCTTTCAATGGCATCTTTCTTAAAGACATCACCATGCCGATCATAATTATATGACTGACCACACTCGTACCACCGTAACCCATGAATGGCAGCGTTATCCCCTTGGTGGGCAAAAGCCCGTAATTAACACCGATATTGAACAGAAACTGTATGAATATAAAATTTGCCACCAGGAATACCACATAACTTTCAAACAGGTACTCATGATGCCGCAGCCTGGAAGAAAGACGCATCAATAAAACAAACAGATACATTGACAGTAATATTGCGATTAAAACACCAACCATGCCGACCTCTTCAGCAAACACACTGATAGTAAAATCGGTATGCGCCTCCGGAAGATAAAGCATCTTTTGAATACTTTTACCAAGCCCGATTCCGACAATACCACCACTACCCTCGGCAACCATCGCCTGGATAAGCTGAAACCCTGAACCATATCTGTCCGACCATGGATCAAACAGTGTTGCTATTCTTTTCATTCGATATGGCTCTGACACAACCAGCCACACAAGACATGCGGCCAGCGCCATACCGGCAACTATGAGTTTTTTTGTAACCCCGGAAACCAGCACAATAATCAATAGCGTGGTACTAACCAGAAGAGAAAACGATCCAAAATCCGGCTGGGAAAGCAACATAAATGAAATAACTACGAGAACAGCAGCAGAAAGCTGCAAGCCATCAAGTTCCCGTTTTACATAAAAGCGATCCAGCGCATAGGCAAAAAACAGAATATACCCAAGCTTGAACAGATCGTATGGCTGAAATACTACGGGACCCAGCCTTAACCAACGAGAAGCCCCATTCACATCAACAGACAGCCCTGGAACAAACACAAGCACACTAAGCACCAGCCCCGCCATCATTAGTGAAGGCGAAAAACGCCTAAGGGTTTTAATACCGATATTGCTCACTATATAGGCAAGAAAGATTCCCAGACATATTCGCGCCAGATGCGCATAAGTATGGTAATTCATACTCCCATACCCATGATCAGACAAAGCCATCGATGACGATGAAACCATAACCAGCCCCATGGCAACCATGGTGAGCGCGACGATAAATATCTTCACCAGCAGGTCATTAATCTCGGTACTCAGCATGACACCACCGACTTCACCTGCTGCTTAAAGTCATTACCCCTGGCAACAAAATCACTATATTGATCAAAGCTTGCACATGCCGGCGAAAAAAGCACATCACCCTTATAGCCGATAGCCTCCGCTACCGCCTCAGTCACTGTCCCCACGACCACGCAATCCGCTATCAAGCTGGCCTGTCCAGCTATCAATCCTCCATCCTCGCCATAGGTGATCAACTTGCCGATAACCTGGCTATATTGCTTGAGAGCCCCGGAATAATCCTCGCCCTTACCACGTCCACCCATAATCAGGCATACCGGCTCAGTCTGCGATGAAAGCGCTGCCAGCAGCGAATGAACATTTGTACTCTTTGAATCGTTTATCCACGCATAGCCACGCTCATCTTTACAGACAAGCTCCATTCTGTGCGGCAGGCCATGAAATAAATTCAGCGAACCGACAAGCCCGTGACTCTCAAACCCAAACGTATCCATCAATGCCAGTGAGGCGCAAACATTGATGTGGTTGTGTCGCCCCTGGAGACCTATGCCCGATGTCTTGCAGTAGAAATTCCCGTTCCTGAATATCTCATTTGAGACGAGTGAGTAAGTTACACTGCCGGCAGATGATTCTGCCACATAACCACTGATACCCTCGCGATATTCAACGTCACCCCGCTCATTCACAGGAAACACAGAAACCTCGGAGGAGGTATACACCTTCTGTTTAACTGCGGCATATTCATCCATGTTCAGGTAACGGTCGACATGATCTACACCGACATTCAGGACAACAGAACTCACGCCGTGAAAGCTTGTTATGTTTTCAAGCTGGTAACTGGACAACTCAAGTATGTATAAATCATGTCTTTCCGTATAAGCATGCAACACAGGCACACCATTATTGCCACAGGCAATCGCATCCACGCCACATGCACGAAACATATGTTCCAGCATGGCAACAACCGTGGACTTCCCGTTCGTACCGGTAACCATGATCACAGGTCTTTTACACATCCTGAAAAACAGCTCCACATCATTAATTGCCCGACTGGATACCGATATCGGCAGGGAGCCAGAGGGAATACCCGGGCTTTTAATTACATAACCCTGATCATCAACCACGGACAGGCAATCAGGATAGGATGCATTATTGTCGTCACAGCAAGCATAGGAAACATCGGCCGACGACAGGTATTCAGCCACCGACACGCCTGACTTTCCCATGCCTGCGATTGTTATCTGTTTGTGCGTCGTATCAGTCATTGTTAACGGACCTTGAGCGTTGCCAGACCGATCAGCACGAGCACAACTGTGATAATCCAGAAACGGACAATAACCTTTGGCTCAGGCCATCCCTTTAATTCAAAGTGATGATGTAGCGGAGCCATGCGGAATATACGACGACCCAGCAATTTAAAGCTGGCCACCTGCAAAATGACAGATACCGCTTCGATAACAAATACACCGCCCATGATCAATAACAGAAATTCCTGCCTGATCAATACAGCCACAATACCCAGCGCCGCTCCTAATGAGAGTGCACCAATATCCCCCATAAAAACCTGTGCTGGATAGGCGTTAAACCAAAGGAAGCCAAGCCCGGAACCGACAATAGCAGCGAGAAATATCGTTATCTCACCAACATTTCTCACATAGGGTATTGACAAATAATCTGCATAATTAACATGCCCGGCCATATAGGCGACTACGCCGAGCGCACCACTGACCAGCACCGTCGGCATAATAGCGAGACCGTCCAAACCATCTGTCAGGTTCACGGCATTACTGGAACCGACAATTACCACGACCGAGAAGAGTACAAAGAATATACCCAGGTCAATCGTAATGTCCTTGAATACAGGAATGATATATTGCAACTCGGCCTTATCCACGGCGGTTGCATAAATGAATATGGCAAACATAAAACCCAGCACTGTTTGCATGGAAAACTTGCCTGCGGCGCTCAGGCCCTTGCTGTTGCCATATAATACCTTCTGATAATCGTCATACCAGCCGATCAAGCCATAACTCAACAGGCACAGCACACACAACCACGTGTACTTATTGGTTAAGTCACTCCACAGCAAGGTCGTAACCACAATCGAAATAACAATCAGCATGCCACCCATTGTCGGCGTGCCTGATTTATCCAGATGGGATTGCGGGCCATCCTCCCTGATACTCTGCCCTATCTGCTTTTTAATCAGCGTCCGGATCAGGTATGGTCCGACGGTCAATGAAATCACCAGTGAAGTCAACACGCTGAGAATCGACCTCAGGGTGATGTACTCAAAAATCGAAAAGACCCGATCGTAGTTTTGCAATATGTCCGCCAACCAGTAAAGCATGTCAACCAAGCTCCCTTTCCAGACGATCAGTAACCTGATCCATCTGATATCTGCGTGACCCCTTTATCAACACCACATCACCCGGTTTAACAAATCCCAATAAACTTGCGACAAGTTCATCTACAGAGACAAAGTGATATTTTTCACCTTCAAATGCATTGACCGTGGGCTGCGTTACCTCGCCCAGGGCAAACAACGCATCAATATCGGATGCTGTCGCCTTGTTGCCAACAGACTCATGTAAGGCAAACTCTTGCTCTCCCAGTTCAGCCATACCGGCAAACACAAACACCTTTCTCCCGTCACACCCGGCCAGGACATCCAGCGCGGCAATACTTGAAGCAGGGTTGGCGTTATATGTGTCGTCAATCAGCGTGATATCATGCTTCAGTTGCACAGACTGCAATCTGCCCCTGGCACCCGTATATTCCTGCAGGCCACCAATCATTGATGCCACATCAATGTCCACGGCACAGGCTATCGCAATAGCGGCAAGGGAATTGGCAACATTATGTCTACCGGTAACCGACAGTGTGTACTCAAGCTGACCGGCCGGTGAGCGGGCAAACACCTTCATCCCGTCAGCGGTAGCTTCATATTCACCACTTACATCAGCCTCGGAGGGAAATCCGTAGGTAAGCATTGAATCAGCCGTCACCATCTGCCTGACACGCTCAGAGAAGTCATCATCCAGGTTAACAACCACCGTTCCGTCGTTTTTGGTTGCCTGAATAATTGAGGATTTCTCAACAAACACGTCTTCTCTGGAGCCAATCCCCGAAAGGTGGGACTCCGAAACATTGGTAATGATCGATACGTCCGGTTCAACAATACTCGACAGATAGGCAATCTCACCCAGCTCACTGGTACCCATCTCTACAATGACAACCTCATCCTGTTGCGATGCAGATAACAGGGTTTGCGGTACACCTATGGTGTTGTTGTTATTGGCTACGGTTGCCGTCACTTTGCGGCTTTGCCCGCAAATGGATTCGACCATCCCCTTCACCGTCGTTTTGCCATTACTTCCGGTTATACCAATAACCTTTGCGGCCAGCTTGTTGCGATATATTTTTGCGATATTACCGAGGGCAACAACCGTATCACTTACTTTTATTGCCGGCACATCTGCACTTGCATCACAGGAAACCACCAGTGACGAGGCGCCGGACGACAGGGCCGCATCAATAAAATCATGCCCATCAAACCGCTCGCCCTTTATCGCAAGGTAAGTATCACCCTGCTGTATTGCACGCGTGTCAGTGCACAACTGGCTCATTACAAAGTCATGAGAGTAAGTAGCGTCACGTTCCAGCGCCGCCAGTTCTGAAAATTTGACTTCAATACCCATCAGTGATCCGCTGCCTGCATGACGACATCCATATCCCGATGCGCAATTCTGTGCTGATCGTAGTCGATAAAAGACTCGTCGCCCTTACCAAGCACCAACAGCAAATCCCGGTTAGCAGCCGACTGCATGGCATGCATTATCGCCTTGCCTCTATCCCGACATATCACCAGGCCATTCTTGTTCTCTATACCGGAAACAATATCGCACAAGATGGCTTCCGCCTGATCTGCACGGACGTTGTCGTCTGCAATAACGATATGGTCTGCGTGTATTGAAGCAGCCTGCCCCATCTCAGCACGCTTGCCTGTATCGCGCTCTCCGCCACAGCCAAAGACACACCAGGTATCTGACGACTCCGCAGGCAACAGTGACGCATCATCCAGCACACTCACCATACCTGCCGGCGTGTGCGCATAGTCCACACAGACCTTTACCTTATCAGTAATGGTTGCACACTCCAGCCTGCCGGGAACCGGACCGACCCGGCCAATTACCTCGGCTATCTGCGCAAACGAAAAACCAGAGACATGACAACAAAGCACTGCCACCATCATATTTTCAATATTGAAGCGACCATTCACATTGATGCAGAGATCATGCTGCATTTCCTGATACCGAATACCAACACAGGCGTTACCACGGTCAATACGATACTGAAGATAATTAGCCATTTGGCTGTCATCCTGTCCATAGCCCACCAGACTATCACCATCACTTTGCTTGATAAGCCTTGCGCCGGCGGCGTCATCGGTATTCACAATAATCCGGTTAACTTTATAGTCGGAGAAAAATGAGAGCTTAGCCTCTTCATAGGACTGCATATCCAAATGAAAATCCAGATGATCCCTGGACAGATTGGTAAATACGCCAATCTCGAATTCCAGCCCCTGAATTCTGCCAAGCACAATGGCATGCGAGCTGACCTCCATGACAATCTTTTCGCACCCGGCACGGCGCAGCATGGCGATATAACGGTGTAGCGATATCCTGTCCGGCGTTGTATTTCTGCTTGTATGCAGACCTTCCTCAATCACGCCATAGCCAAGGGTACCGATATAACCCGCCTTCACCCCCAGCTGAGCAAATAACTGACAGGCAAAGTGTGCACTGCTGGTTTTACCATTGGTCCCCGTGATGCCGATCAAGTGGACATTGGCAAGATCATCCGCATAGACCATAGCCAACAACTCACTAACATATCGATCAATATCTTCGACCGGATAAATATTTTCAGATGCGCCCAAAACCCCGGAAAGGTCCACATCTACACGACAGACTACCGCCCGCGCACCCTGATCAAGGGCCTGCTGGATATAGCTAACCCCAGCACCCAGGGCAACGAAGATATCATTCGGCGTCACTTCGCTGGAGTGCGAACAGATACCAACATCCCGACCCAAGCTACCAAGCAGTTCTTGTGGAGATACTGTCCTCATTGGTCCGCCACCCCGGGTTCAATCGAGGCAATTTTTTCAATATCCGGCTTCACATCCAGATATCTCAGAACACGAGAGGCGACCTTGGAAAAAACCGGCGCGGCCACCTGACCACCATAAAACCCGTTTTTCTTTGGATCATCGATCACAACTGCAATTACTATTTCCGGATCCGCTACCGGGGCAATACCGGTAAATACCGCCAGGTATGCATCATCCTGATACACGCCGTCTTTCAGTTTTTTTGCCGTACCTGTTTTACCCGCTACTTTGTAGGCCGCAGTGCCCGCCGCACTGCCAGTACCATCGACATCAACAACACCCTGCAACATATCAAGCACATTTGCAGCAACCTCCGCACTCATTACCCTGACACCCGACACTGTCGAATCATCATTCAGTATACTGATATCCTTACGTACCCCGTTGTTTGCCAGCACCATATAACCATTCGCCAGTTGCAAGGCACTTAGTGCCGCACCGTAACCAAATGAAAGAAAACCCTTGTAGGTGCCGCCCCATTCAGGCTGCGATGCAAACAGGCCGGTCGCTTCACCTGGTAACTCGACCCCGGATGAAGAAAACAACCCATAATCACGCAGCTTATCCGCCAATACTGCGTCATCTATCATGGAAGCAATCTTCACTATGCCCACATTGCTTGACTTTGCCAGTACGCCGGCCACATCGAGATTTTTATAATTGCGACTGTCCTTTATCTTCTTGCCAGCCAGTGAAATATAACCGGGAGATACATCTATCCTGTCTGTTGGCCTTAGCGCAGTAGATTCCATCGCTGCCGCTACAATAAAAGGCTTAATTGATGAACCGGGTTCAAATATATCCGTCACCGCTCGATTACGTATATTACGCATTTCGGCAGCGCTCCTGTCATTCGGATTATAAGCCGGATAATTAACCATCGAGAGCACCTTGCCACGCTTGACATCGAGCACAATCAACATTCCTGATGCAGCGTCATGGCGGGAAAGGGCTGCACGCAACTCACTGTATCCAATATATTGAATATTGCGGTCGACACTTAACACAACATCACTGCCATCAACCTTTTCCTTCGGCGTGTCAATCACTTCAAAGCTGCGACCCAGGCGATCCCGGATCACACTGATTTCACCATCAGATCCCTGCAGGTGTGCGTCAAATGCAAGCTCAACGCCTTCCACACCCCTGCCATCAATGTCCGTCACGCCAACAATATGACTAAATACATTACTCTCCGGGTAGAGCCGTTTGCGCTCATTAATAATGGATACCATGCCGCGGCTTGCTGACTCGATACTGGCTGCCCTGGCCGGTTCAACCTGACGCTTGATGTACATGAAGTCCTGATGACGTAATTTTTCTGCACGCCGCTTCAACGTATAAAAGTCCTCTTTAAGCAGCTTCGACAGCCCCATCAAACCATCAATATCCTCAAGCAAGTCAGAGGGATCCGCCCAGATCGATACAGATGGTGCACTTATTGCGAGCTCCTTGCCCGTCCTGTCCAGAACACTTCCACGGTAGGCATACTGCGGAATATTACGCTTGTAATGACGCTCACCTTCGCGCTTTAAAAAATCACTTTGCACGACATGCACATAAACAACCCGTGCAGACACACCAAAGGCCGCAAGCAGCATACCGAGCACAATAATGACATGCCACAAACCCTGTTTTTTGATAATGGAATCCAGCATCACATTCTCAGAAAAACATAATCCTTGTATTCATGTTTCATCCCCAGCTTCTCAACGGCGATTTTTTCAATTCTGGAATTTGCACTCCAGGAAGCATACTCAACCAGCAACTGCGACCATTTATCTATCAGCTGATCCTTCTCTGCCGCCATACGTGTAAGCTCGATGCCGATAACACGTTTTTGATACTGATTGTGAACAACACCCAGTGCGGTGGCCGTATTAAGCACAATCAATATCACCAGCAACATGACAATATTCATCGGATCCTCTTGATTGCCCTGAGTCTGGCGCTACGCGCCCTTGGATTGCGCGCGGTCTCCTCTTCAGATGGCTTTACCAGCTTTGCCACATACTCATAATTACCACCCATGTCCACCTCCTTGAGCGGCAACCTGTCCGGAACTTCATCTCCCAACACAGAGCGGCGAAACAACTGCTTGACCATACGGTCTTCAAGCGAATGAAATGAAACAACCGCCAGCACACCACCAACAACCAATGTATCCAGCGCAGCATCAAGCCCTGCACTCAAATGCTCCAGCTCCTGATTAACATGCATTCTTATTGCCTGAAATGTTTTCGTTGCAGGGTGGATCTTTCTTTGTCTTTTCTCTTTCTCAGGCATTGCCTGGTATACAATCTCTGCCAGCCTTGCAGTCGAATCAAGCACCGCTGCATCTCTGGACTCAACAATCCGCCGCGCTATGCGAGACGCCATGCGCTCCTCACCCAGAACGGAGATAATACGAGTCAGGTCCTTCAGACTGACAGCACTCAACCACTCAGTCGCGCTCTGCCCCGCTTGAGGATTCATCCGCATATCCAATGGCCCATCGTTCCGAAAACTAAAACCCCGGGTGGCATCATCCAGTTGCGGAGAAGACACCCCTAAATCAAAAACAATGCCATCAGCCTTCGCTGGCATCTCCAATTCCTTTAATGTTTCGACTATCCTGTCGTAATTGCTATGCGCCAATACCAGTCGCGGCTCATTTTCAAACGCCCGTTCTCCGTGGGCTATCGCGTCCGGGTCGGCATCCAGCGCCAGTACCCGGCCATTCTCATCCAGTTCCTGCAAAATGGCCGCGCTATACCCGCCGCGACCAAACGTACAATCAATAACAAAATCACCATCCCGCGGATGCAGGCTTTTCATTACCTCATCTATTAATACCGGTTTATGCTCATAGTCAACTGCACCCATTTACAAAGACAGGCCTGCAAACTCATCAGGCAAATCCAGTGCAGCAATATCTTTTATGTCATCCATCCAGCCGGCACGCTTGATTTCGAATTGCTCCGCATCCCAAAGCTCGAACTTACGCGTCTGCCCCATCAGCACCGCTTTCCTGGTAATTCCCGCAAATTCACGCAGGGGCGCGGGCACCATCAGGCGACCATTGGCATCCATCTCCACCTCGGTCGCGTGACCCGTCAGGGCTCGCTGTAATTTTCTGGCTGAGGCATTAAAAGTCGGCAGGCGATCCAGCTTGCGCTCAATCTCCTCCCATATCTTCATCGGGTAGATCGACAGACAGC
>JAPHTU010000310.1 GCA_026196145.1 Gammaproteobacteria bacterium | reverse complement strand
TGGCGCCACCATGGCGGCCGGTAGCCAACGATGCATGGGCATCAAAGCCGCCTTACCGACGCCGAAAATAAACAACAGATATAATGGTAGCACCCAGGAGGACGATACCTTGCCTGCAAGAATCCCACCGGGGGTGAAGTCCAGGGTACCTGTTTGTGACCAGATAATGATGACCGCTGGCAGCATGAGGCCAATCGAGGTACCCATCAGAATGCCGAGGTAGACCCGGCCGCTACGACGCGCTTTTTCCGTCCCCGAGTGGGTAACCAGCGGGTAGGTGGATATCGTCAGAAATTCATAGAAAAGAAACAATGTCAGCAGGTTGGCAGAAAAAATAATACCCATGGTGCCGGCAATCGCTATCGCGAAGGTGGTAAAAAACCGCGTCTGGTTCTGTTCATGATGCCCGCGCATATAGCCAATAGCGTAAATACTGGTGACCAGCCACAACACACTGGCAACCAGGGCAAACAGCATACCCAGTGGTTCTACATGAAATGCAATCGACAGGCCCGGCAATGGCTCAGCGACCAGCAACTGTCCGGTTTCACCCGCCTGGAAACGCTGATATATCTGGTAAATCACGCCAATCAGAATCGTAGACGTGACCAGGGTGGCGGCTTCTCTCAGATTCGGACGACTGTTCAGCTGACTGATAACGAGAGCGCCAATCAGCGGCACCAGCATTGACCACAACACGTAATCCATCATGCTCATGGCGTCAGCCCCAGGCTTTGTACTGCAACCTGGGCAGCACCGACCGTCATATCCGTATCAAGACCGAAGTAGATGCAGGCAATCGCCAGCAGCCAGACGGGTACGATTAACGCCGGAGATAATTCAACCCGGGATTGAGCAGAAATTCCTGCTGCCTGTGCCGGCTGAAAATACAGCGTTTCAACGATTTTCCAGACGTATACGATCGCCAGTAACGAACCCAGCAGAATGACGCCGACTATCCACCATGCCTGCTGTTCGACGGCCGCCAGTACCAGGTACCATTTACTGATAAACCCCACTGTACCCGGTACCCCGATCAGACTGAGCCCGGCGATGACGATGGCAGCAAAGGTCCACGGTAGCTGACGACCAAGACCCGCCAGCTTGTGTATATGCAGGGTACCGGCGTGATACAACAGAATACCGGCTGCCATGAATAAACTGGTCTTGATAATGGCATGATTAAATAGATGCACCATGGTTGCCATGAGCCCGGTTGCGGAAAGCAGACCGATGCCAATCATGAAGTAACCAATCTGCGACAGGCTGGACCAGGCCAGTAATGGTTTCACAGAAGTCTGGCGTATAGCCTGTATCGCCCCATAAAGCACACCAATCGCACCCAGTACGATCAATAGCTCGTTAAGTAACGTACTGAGCGCCAATTCCGGTGAAAACACACTAAACACGGTTCGTGCCATGATATAGATGGCCACCTTGGTTGCTGTACCGGCAAGAAAGGCCGACACCATCACGGGCGCATAAGTGTAGGCCCTGGGCAGCCATTGATGTAGTGGGAACATGGCGGCTTTCAGCGCCATGCCAACGAAGATAAAACCCAGCGCTGTCTTGACGGTATTCGAGTGAGGGGAATCCACCAGGCGGACTGCCAGGTCAGCCATATTCAAGGTACCGGTTGCAGCATAGGCAAGACCAACCCCGATCAGGAAAAAGGTAGCCCCGATCGTGCCGAGAATAAGGTACTGAAATGCAGCCGTCAGCGCCTGGCGATTTCGACCCATGCTAACCAGGGCATAGGTCGACAGGGACGATATCTCGAGAAATACAAAGACATTGAAGATATCACCCGTCATGCTCATACCGAGCAAACCGAGAAAACATAGCAGGAAGGCAGCATAGAAATGTGCCTGTTTGTCCAGCGGGATATCGGCCGGCACACTCCGCAATGAATAGGCGGTCACCAGTGTGCCAATCATGCTGACAATCACGGCAACCAGGGCATTCAGGGCATCAACTTCGTACGCGATTCCCCATGGCGGCGCCCAGCCACCAAGTTCATAATGAATTAGTTGCCCACTAGAGACATCGGCCAGTAAAGACAGGGAAATCCACAGGCAGGCCAGCATGACTACCTGGGTCAGTGCCCAGGGTAACCTGCCATTCGGTAACAGGGCCGTAACCGGCGCGGCCAGTAGTGGGATCACTACCAGCAGGATACTCAGATGTTGTTCTACCATTCCTCGGCATCCCCGGCTACCTGCTCATCCAGTGTGAACAGTTCGTCTTCCTCGACTGAATCATATTCTTCCTTGATTCGAACGATAATGGCAAAAGCCATTGCTGTGGTGGCCACACCCACCACGATTGCTGTCAGCATCAGCACCTGCGGCAACGGGTTGGAGTAGACTGTGAAACCCTCGGCAATAATAGGTGCGCTACCACCCTTTACTACGCCCATACTGATATACATTAAAAAAACCGCCGTCTGGAAAATATTCAGGCCGGCAATCTTTTTGATCAGATTGGTGTGACTGATGACAATGTACAAACCCGTCATCATAATGACAACCACTGCCCAGTAATTGAAATGTGTCAGTGCATACTCAATCACTCGCGCCCCCGGTTTGCAAAGGCATAAAAAATCAGGAGCATAATGGCGCCTACCGTCATGCCAACACCCAGCTCAACCATGATAATACCGATGTGCTGGCCGGTCGTCGGTGATTCTGCCAGTGCACTGTAGTTGAGAAACTCCTTTCCCATGAATAGCGATACCATACCGGTACCTGCATAAACGAGCACCCCAAGACTTGCGATGACACGCAGTACGCCCGACGGAACAATCGCCTCGGCAGTATCCAGACCAAAGATCAGCATATACAGGATGAAACCGGAACTGAAGATAACACCCGCCTGAAAGCCACCACCCGGGCTGTAATCGCCATGAAACTGCACATACAGTGCAAACAGGATAATCATGGGAATCAACAGCTTGGCAATGATTCGGAGGATGAGATTATCTTTCATGGCGTCTGATCGTCCTCTACCCTACCCTTCTTACAGGGCCTGCCAAGTAACAACATGATGCCAATACCGGCAGTAAAAATGACAACAACCTCGCCCAGGGTATCGAAGCCGCGGTAACTGGCCAGCACTGCCGTAACCAAGTTAGGCACACCCGTTTCCTGCTGGCCACTGCTGATATAACGATCGGCAACATGCTGTTGTGCCGGCGCGTCTGTATCTCCCATATTGGCAATATCATGGATACCATAGATTAATGCGGCACCCGTTAACAACACGACCAGCAAGGGGCGCCACTGAATTTTTCGGGTGTGTCTTTCATGCCGGGTTTTAGTAAGCGACAAAGTTACCAGCATCAGAACCGTCGACACCCCTGAACCCACCGCAGCTTCCGTGAAGGCAACATCCGGCGCATCCATCACCATAAAAAGTCCCGCCATCAGCAGGCTGTACAGGCCAAATATAATGGTCATGGCCAGCATGCCGGATAGCCTCAGGATAGTGAATGCCATCACCACCAGGAACACCAGCAGCATAAAGTTGATGACGGGATCAATCGCCATCTGCAGACTCCTCTTGCGAACTGGTCCGCCACGGCTTGATACCGGATTGCCAGGCACCATTACCCAATGAGTAACTGGCGGTCGGGCTGGTAAAGAACAGAAAGGCAAATATCAGGAACAACTTGACGCTCTCAAACGACCAACCGGACTGCAGACCCAGTCCGAACAGGATCAGAATGGCACACAAGGTATCGGTGATACCCACGGCATGCAGACGTGAGTAGAAGTCAGGGAATCGAATGATTCCAATACCGCCGATAATGCCCAGCACGCCGCCCAACACGATGCAGATCCAACTGAGGATATCGATGATCATGTGGACTCCTCCTTGTTTGCCGAACCTTTCACATCAGGACCATCTGAAAAGTATTCTCCTCTTTCCACCAGTCGCAATGCTGCGACCACGCCGAGAAAATTCAGCAGGGAGTACAGCAAGGCGATATCCAGCACATCCGGGCGCCCCGAAAGAAAGGCAAATGCCGCCACCAGCAAAACGCTTTTGGTACCAAACATATTCACGGCCAGAATGCGGTCAAATACCGTTGGCCCAAGCACTGCGCGTGCCACGGCCATAGCCATACTGATCAGGATTGCAACGGCGGCGACGACAAACATACTCATGAGATTTCGATCTCTTCAATATCCGGCACAATACTGGCGAGATAACCATGTTTAAGGTCTTCTGCAGCTTCCCTGGAAAGGGAATGCACCACGATTTTATTCTGATCAACTTCGATACTGGCCGTACCGGGTGTCAAGGTAATCGAATTGGCATAGATAACCCGCGCAAGGTCGGTTTTATGCGGCACCGGCACCGTGATCAGGGTGGGACTGATCGGACGTATTCCCAGTATCCTCAGGACCACATCAATATTCGCCTTGATAATCTCACGGGCGAGCAGGACCCAGAAAGCCAGCAGATGAAACGTCAGGTGGAATGGATGACTTTCATGGTCGATGAGATCCATGCGCAATGACAGTATCAGCGTAAGCAATACTGATACGATGCCCAGTCCCAGCAATAGAGGTTCAAAGTGCGCAGACAGCATTAGCCAGAGTACACACAGCGCCACTGCCATACTAATCGCATGCTTCATACTATAAACCCCAATATAAGTCGTGTTTTCCGGGTGGCTGACTCTGCGTAGCGAGGCCTACAAATACACCCCTCCTGCACCCGCCAGCATTGTATACAAATATTACCATGCTCTGCGCGGCCGCTATAACTTTCAATAGTAAACATGATTTTTTTCACGCTATTGGTTACGCTAGCGAGAAACCTAATAACCAGCACATATGCCAGAATATAACTTCCAGAGCTTTCGCGTTGATGATGTCGCTATGCGATATAGCGTCTTCGCACCCCGATTTTTTAACTTTTGCCTGTCACTTGGCATGCAACCAAACCGCATCATGCCTTCCCGCGCCTTTTGCTCGGACGAAAACCAGGGCTACCCTATCATCCTGATTGCCAAGCATTTTGGCACTTTCCCGTTTAATCACGGCCAGGTAGGCGGAATTGTTGCTACTGACCGCCATGGCCCACATGCGCACCACGGTAAAGATGTCGTCATCATACAGGCCAGCCACGTCGGATATGACCCCGAAACCAGTCGGTTCGGTGTTTACCGCAGATTACAGACCGAAAATCAGGAATTTTCCTCCGACTGTGGCGCCATCTGTGGTTGCCTTGACTGGTATCAGCGAGAGTATGATTTTGCCTGCAGACAGGTCTTGCTGGATCAGCATAACGGTAATAAAACCATCATCATCGATAACCAGTTACTCAGGGAAGACCGGCATGAAGGTCTATTCCCCTACCTCGATAAATTAGCACAGAGTCAGGATGTTATTCAGGCATATAGCACCGCCAAGGCCTTCAATGCCGCAGAGTCTTTGATCGAGCGTATCGGGGATGACTGGCCTGAAAGGAAAACGCCTATTGGCCGGCACCTGTATCCTGAACTATTTCAGTTTAAACGTGAGTCGAACGACCAGGTCGCCAGCGGACAGCTAAACCTCAATCTCGTCAAGGCCATGCCGGGTATTCTAACCAGCCAGTCTCCCGAGCTGGCAGCCGCACAGGCGAATGCACAGATGGAGTTCGACCGTACGTTCAGGACCATCGTCAAGGAAAAGGCCTACCGTAATAAAAAGGTTGTCTTTGTTTCCGGGATCCACATCGATATCTCACCACGCGAAGACCAGCTTTTCCCGTTAACAAAGTTTGTCCCCTGGGCCGCCTATATCCAGAATGAACAGGGCGAGGGCTATACGCTGGAACAACAGGAACTGTATGACGCGTTGAGCGCGCAAAGCACAGAGAATCCCTACAAAATCGATTTGACTGCTGCGATCCATCGGATGGAGGACGAACCCGAGGTTCGTCTCCATGTTGATAGCGAGTAATACGCGCGGCTATTGCCTAGGAACTCGCCTCATACGTTGTACTCTCATTGGCACTCAGCAGTTCACCTGCATGCGCCATGGCCTCAGCCCGCTGTTTAAATATGTTTTTGTCACTAATATGACGATAGACGTCCAGTCGGGTCAGCATATTACCCACCTCTTCAGATATACCCACCAGCAGGATATGTCGTCCGGCGGCAATGGTATCGACGATGATATCTTCCAACGCCTTGGTTGTTGTGAAATCAACCGACGGCACCTCGGTCAGGTCCAGTAGCATGACACTGTAATCCTCGATACCCGCATGCCGTCTGACCATGGATTTGGCTGATGAAAAGCTCATGGCACCACTCAGGTGAAACAGCATAATCTGACCATTGGCCTTATCCATGATTTCAGCTTCCTGGTCTGATAGTGGTATTTCCTCACCCGGCCTGGTTGCCGTGCGCATGTTTCTGATTTGCATCTCGGTCACGCGGTGCATGAACAGGAAGCTCGCCATCACCATACCGATACCAACTGCCAACAACAGATCAATAGTAACGGTTATTACCAGCACCGTTACCATAATAACGATACCCGCCTTGGGCGCGTGCCTGAGTCGCTTCAGGTAATCCCAGTCTACAATGTCAGTACCCACCTTGATCAAGACACCGGCCAGTACGGCCTTGGGGATGTCCTGTGCCAGTGCACCCGCACCGAGCACAATCGCCAGCAATAACACCGCATGTAGTGCGCCGGAAATCGGGGTACGGCCACCGGCTTTCACATTCACCACGGTACGCATGGTTGCACCGGCGCCCGGCAAACCACCAAACATACCGGCAATGGTATTACCAATACCCTGACCTATCAGTTCGCGATCGGATTTGTGCTGGGTACGCGTGACGTTATCCGCGACCAGTGAAGTCAGCAGTGAGTCAATCGCGCCCAGGCCCGCCAGCGTCAGGCCAGAAGCAACCATCTGCAGCATCAGGCTGGGCTCTATGGTGGGCAACTGGAAGTCGGGAAATCCGGTGGGTATATCGCCGATAATCGGCGTACTGCCGGCAGACATAAACACTATATATGCTAGCGTACCCGCAATCAGCGCCAGCAAGGGAGAAGGAAACAGCTTGTTAACCTTGGGCAGAAACATCGGTACACCATACACTATGGCCAGCGAGATAATGCCCAGCATCAATGACGGCAAATCAATCTGACTGAAATAGGCTGGAATACCCTGCGCGCCTTCCAGGGGACTGGTTGGTGTCGCGTGTCCCAGTAAAGGACCGATCTGTAGCAGGATCAAAATCACACCAATACCACTCATAAAGCCGGACACGACCGGGTGCGGCACCAGTTCGATATATTTACCCAGCTTGAGCAGGCCAAATCCAATCTGGAAAACACCACCCAACATGACGACGGTAAAGGCCAGCGCGGCGCCTTTTACCGGGTCGTCCGGATACATGCCGGTGTACTGGATAAAGATTGCCGCCATAACGACCGTCATGGGGCCGGTAGGGCCGGATACCTGCGCCGGGGTACCACCAAACAGCGCCGCAAAGAAGCCGACAAAGATCGCGCCATAAATACCCGCAATCGGACCTACACCAGAGGCTACACCCATGGCCATAGCCAGTGGCAACGCCACAACCCCGGCGGTCAGACCACCATAGATATCGCCACGCAGGTTATTAAAGTGCAGGCCGTTTACGTAATTCATACTAATACTCTCTTGGATTGTATTTAGAAATAGCGGTTACCGGATAAAATCATGCCGGCGCCGTTTCTGCTTCCTCTTCTGGTATTTCCGGGACAGTTTTTTCCAGAATGACCGGGTTGTCATTGAAGTTCAGCGGGCATTCACGCGGGCAGTCGCAGTCACACCTACACAGATCCTTATCCAGGATGTTCTGCCAGATATATTTCAGTGCCCTGGTACGGGTACGGAACAGGGTCTTGCCACCCAGGTGCTCGGTCAGGCCGGTACGGTTAAATACATCGATCAGCGGCTTTTTGGCGCGCGAGAACACCAGCTCGATACCTTGCTTGCCCAGACGATTGGTCAGCTCATGCAGCATCTCCTCGCCCGTTGCGTCAATCTCATTGATACCCTCGGCATCTACCATGATGTATTTCAGATCCGGCTTGACCGCGATTCTTTCCAGTACCTTGTTCTCAAAGTAACCCGAATTGGCAAAATATAATGAACCATCGAAACGCATGACAGATATGTGATCACAGGTCTTCAGAATATGGACCTCTGCGTCACGCAACGTGTCATCGGCATGACGAGACAGGATCGCCATACGCGGACGCATACTGCGCCAGGTATACAAGCCCAGAGACAGCAAGACGCCAACAATAATACCTTTATCAAGGTGCGGCGCCATGATGAGTGTCAGTGCAAAGGTGATAACCGAGACGATCGCATCGTGCGGCTGGACCTGCCAGGCAGCCTTGACCGGCGCAAATTTGATCAGCTTGATAACCGCCATAATGATGATGGCCGCCAGTGTTGCCTGTGGCAGGTGATACAAAAGCGGCGTTAAAAACAGCAACGTCACACCCACCATCGAACCCGTAACCACCGATGAAAAACCGGTGATGGCACCATTGTTAATATTCACGGCAGAACGCGAAAAAGAGCCGGAAACCGGATAGCCCTGCGAGAAGCCGCTGACAATATTACTGATACCCTGGCCAACCAACTCCTGGTTGGCATCGATACGCTGACGAGTCTGGGCCGCCATCGCCTTGGCAATAGAGATCGCCTCCATGAAACCGATAAGCGCAATCACCACCGCCGCGCTGACCAGCTGACCGAATACTGACATATCAAATGTCGGCAGAGAGAAGGGCGGCAAGCCTTCAGGAATGGTGCCCACGATGCGGCCACCCATGTCCTGAAAACCAATGACATAGGACAAGATGGTAGTAAAGGCCACTGCAATCAGTACATTTGGAACCTTCGGGTAGTTACGACTCAGATACCACATGATGGATATCGCGATGACAGCCATGGCGAGCGTCGGCCAGTGGGTCGACTCGGTAATGGCGACCATCACGCGCCAGATTGTTTCGTAATAATGCTCGGCAGTCTCCGCTGTAACACCGAACAGCTTACTTAACTGCGAGGTTGCAATGATCAGGGCGCCCGCATTGGTAAAACCCATAACCACGGGGTGAGACAGGAAGTCTACCAGTACCCCCAGCTTAAACAGGCCGAGGGAAAGCTGGAAGATACCGACCATGAAGGCCAGCATGACGGCATAGACAATATAACCTTCGGGATTAGCGCCCGCGATTGGCTCCAGCGCGGCGGCTGTCAAAAGTGATACCACGGCTACCGGCCCGGTCCCCAGCTGGCGTGATGAGCCCAGGAGTGCGGCTACGATGGGGGGAAGAAATGACGCATAGAGACCATAGTAAGCCGGCAGTCCGGCCAGCTGCGCGTAGGCCATCGACTGCGGGATCAGTACCATGGCGACCGTCAGACCGGCCAGAATATCTGCTCGCAGGGTTATTGGGTCTTTTAGCTCGCCGATCCACGCCCTGAACGGAAAAAACATGCCGGGCCAGACCCTTACAAAATCTACAATGCTGCGTACTACGACGTTGTTCATATTGACCTACCGAGATTATCACTGGGCGCGGGATATCGGACAACAGAACCTGAGCATACATAAAGCATCGAGGGTCCCGAGCGCCATCCTTGAGCCAACTACCGGGATTGTCAGGCCAGATACCACATGACCTGCTAAGTTAGCCGAAAAGTATATCAATAAGTGTATGCTAATGCACGGATATTGTGTGTTTCACGAATCAGGGCCGATGTTTCACGGACTCGTGAATAACAAAAAACACGAAATGCCCGCGTATTGTCGAAAGGGGTGAAAAACGCCTGAAAGAGCGTGTTCTGCCGCCAGACTGGCTGGCTATGTGGCAACCGGAGCCCGGGGCACCTTGTCCGGCTTGCCAATATAATAACCCTGCGCATGGGTGAAACCGATGCCCGTTACTGTGTTTAACAAACCGACATCTTCAATGCCTTCCGCAACAATCTGATAGCCTGCCTTTAGACACATATCAGCCAGCGAACGCACAACAAGCGATTTGCGCTCCTTCTTATGTAATGCCTGCACAAGGGACAGGTCAAACTTGATACAGTCGACCGGCATCTGTGTCAGGTAACCCAATGAGGAATAACCGCTACCAAAGTCATCGAGTGATATCTTAAAACCCTGCTGCCTTAAACGCTCCAGATACTCGGATGCCTGGATAAGGCGCGTAATTAATGAAGTCTCGGTTACTTCAATGTAAATATGGTATTCATCCAGATACTCGGACAACGCTCCCAATTGCGCCACAACCTGTTTATCTGTAACGCCTGCACCGGAAATATTGATTGAAACGCCACTGCCTGCAGGCAAGCGCCCCGCACCAAGATCTCGCTGGATATGTTGAATAACAAGCTGATCGAATTCTGCTTCGATAAACCTGTCCTGCACGATCGGCAGGAATACATCCGGGTATAATAATTTCCCGTCATGCTCCAGGCGGGAAAGCGCCTCATAATAATGAACAACGTTAGATTGCAGATCAATAATGGGCTGATAATGGATCTGGAGGCCCTCTTTATTGGAAATCGCGTCATAAACAGAGGTAATGACTTCGTTGTTCAACAGTGTTAACGAGTCCCTCAACATTGACGCATCGTAAACCGCGATATTCTGATTATCCGGTCGCTTTGCATAATACATCGCAATATCCGCCAGTCGCTGAAGGTCATGAAGGCTCTCACTGTTCGTGCCCTCGGAAATCGCAATGCCGATGCTCATGCGGACTGGTTCGTTAATACCAAGCTCTCGGATATCTGTCTTATCCAGTTGCGTTAAACAACGTGTGGCAACAGCCCTGGCTTCAGCTTTGTCGCTATCAAAAAGAATGGTGCAAAACTCATCGCCACCCAGCCTGTAAAGGCGGTCCCCTGCACGCAAGTTATTTTGAATGGTATTGGAAATATGTATCAGAACCTGGTCTCCGCTATTGTGGCCATAGTTATCGTTTATCAGTTTGAACCGGTCACAGTCGAACAGGACGAATGCCAGACTAATACGACGTTGTTCGATAGTGCCAAGCATATGCTGCCAGTCCTCCTCAAATGCGCGCCGATTAAAGCAGCCGGTCAAGGGGTCATGATGCGCAAGCTCCCATAGCTCCTTGTTCTTTTCATCAAGGTCGCTGTGCATGGAACTGGCCAGTTCCCTGTAATCGAGAATAGCTCGCCAGATATTGCGTAATTCATCAAACCTGAAAACCAGACTTGCGGGTTTCTCTATGTTTTGCCTGCCCAACTCATGCACTAGCGTTTCAAAATTCCTGATGGGTTTAATCATCATGTAGGTAAAAAGGACCAGAGAAATTATTGAGATAATCGGAACTATCATGCCGATAGTGATCATGTTATTGCTTAGAGCACCGATTAAATCTTCAATATCAGAACTGGCCAGAAGATCAAAATCTGCATAGGCGGCAAGCTCGATCAGGTCATTGATCCTGGAAACGGAAAGGGCGAAGCCCAGTGTCGCCTTATCGATATCAGACAACCTGGCCTCAGTTAAAACCAGATTGGCCAGATTGTATTTAATAACAAGAAAACCCAGCATCCCTGTTTCCTTGATTGGCCCATGTACCCGGCTTACGTGATAAATGTAAAGCACATCAGACTCTGTTTGAATCAGGAAGCTGCTGGCCAATGAGAGCTGGCCCGGAAAGCCCTCAGACAACTGACTGGTCATGGGAAACCCGCGCTTGGTATAAAGCTCGACTCTATTAATATAGGGTGCGAATGCAGGATTGTCCTTCACCCTGGAATCACGCCAGTACAAGTAATACTGGCTATTATGGAATTGCTGGCGCGTTTCATCTGCATTCGAATATGACTGCGCCACCTTCTCTACCTTCTCCTGCAAGGCGGCGAGGTCCGCTGCCAGATGTCGGGCCACAGAAAGTTTCCGCTGCTTGGTAAAAGCGGATTCTGCATCCTGAATTTGCCTGTAACTAATAATTACCAGTAACGTGAAAACGATAACAATGCTGACCATTGCCCATATCGAAAACCCCATAATCGTGATGGGGCGCCTACCGCTGGCGCTAGATTTGGTCATCTATCAGATCCAGCACCACATCGTGCATATCCAATTCTGCAAAACCGGAGAAAAAATGATTGCCGCCGGAGACATAACTGATCGGTATATTGCTTTGCTCCAACAGGAGTTTCCAGCTTGAGTTAAGAGTGGGGTCTGCAGTTCCGTAAACCACGTCTGTATGTACCTTAATTCCCTTTAGCAGGTTGGTAACCGCGGCTTCGTCCCAACGCACAAATTCAAGATAGTGGCTTCTGGGGGTCGTGAACTTTTTACAGTAAGATAATCTGTATTGCTCAAGGCGGTCAGGTTGTTTCTCTTTTTCATCGATAAATGCCTGCTCCATTTGCCTGGGGTCAATGCCTGTTCCGCCGGGAAAACCATAGTGAACCGGGGCAAGCAGGATGAGTGATTTGAAAGCCGAGGTTTGTTGCTGGTCCTCATACATGGCGACCAACGTGCCCCCGGATGAATGCCCGAATCCGATTACCGGGCCAGCTGATTTGCCGTCCAGCCAGTCTTTCCAGAACGCAATCTCGTCAATTTTATCCTGCATGGAGTAGTTATGTATGGCTTCGCAGGCGAGGCTTTGACGTCGGGAATCAATGCCCAGTGAAAGCGTTGGCCTTAATACCCCGTAACCGTCACTAATGAGTGCTTCAGAAAGGTTAACGATGACAGAGAAATCCCGCGTCTGCAAAAGAGGATGCACTATTAATACGGTTGGGTTTCCATCTTTAGCAGCATTGTACTCGGCGGTGACGTTTAGCCCATTTGGCAGAGTAGCACGTATTAATTCCGCCCAGGCCGGCTGGGTGAATAAAACCAGATAAATAGCTATCGCAATATCGCGCATAAGCCCCCCCCAAGATATCCTGCACCGATTATCTTTTACTTCTTTCCAAAGTCATATATCCAGCGCCTTGTTTAAGCCCTCTTCAGGTACGCTTGCTATTCATACTCTACATTCAGCACATGATGGCTTTCAGTAAGTATATAGTCCAGGAATGTCCGTGCCACCAATGAGAGCTTACGGCCTTTTGAATGTACTGCATACCAACGTCGTTTAAGCGGGAAGCCTTCCACATCAAGCACCGTCAGCTTGCCCGCCTCCCGTTCCAACTGCACGCTGTGCAGAGACAGGAATGCGATACCCAGGCCGGCCATAACACCCTGCTTGAGCGCCTCGCTGCTGCCCAGTTCCATATATGGCTCTATGTGCAGCCCCTTATCCTCCAGCATCTTGTCAAACACGTATCGTGTACCGGATTCCCGTTCACGCTTCAAAAACCTTTCTTTGGTTAATGCCTTTAGCGTGATCTTTTTCTTTTTTGCCAGTGGGTGATCAGCAGGGGCAACAATGCCCAGAATATTATTCAGAAATGGATAAGCCTCCAGGTCGCCATCTTCGGGTACCTGTCCCATGATGACGAAATCATCCTCATTATTCATCAGCCGCTCCATCACACCGGCACGGTTTGTGAACTTCAGTTTAGGCTCTACATCCGGATATTTTTGCAGGAACATGCCTAGCAGGTGGGGCATGAAATACTTGGCGGTTGTGACCACGGATACCTGGAGCGTGCCTTTGACGACCCCCTTCAGTTCCTCAACGGTATTTTTTAGATCCTCCACCCTCCCCAGGATATCCAGGCTGGCGGCATACATCGCCTTGCCTGCAGCCGTCGGGAATATTTTCTTGCCGATCTGCTCAAACAGGGGCAGGCCGGTCTGCGTTTCCAGACGTTTAATCTGAATAGAGACGGCCGGTTGCGTAAGATGCAGCTCCTCCGCTGCTCGCGTGTAGCTCCCATGGCGTGAGACGGCCTCAAACAGCCTTAATTGTTGCAAAGTGAGGTGCATGCATTTTTACCATAAACAAATGTATATGCAATTTATAACAAAAACTAATTTTTTTAAATGGTTGTTCGCGACTATATTGCCCGCCACCTAAACAACGGCACCTCTGATGGAGCCGGGGTCGGGTAACAATCAAGCTTTGGGGCCGGGGGGATCAAGTACCTTGAGCCAATTTAATAGCAACTGTTGAGGAAAAATCAATGGCTAAAAAATATGATGCGGGTGTAAAAGAATACCGCGAAACTTACTGGATGCCGGAATACACACCGGCCGATACAGACATTCTTGCCTGTTTCAAGATCACACCACAGGAAGGTGTACCTCGTGAAGAGGTTGCTGCTGCGGTTGCTGCCGAATCTTCAACCGGTACCTGGACTACAGTATGGACTGACCTGCTGACTGACCTGGATTACTACAAAGGCCGTGCCTACGCGATCGAAGACGTGCCTGGTGATGACACCTGCTTCTACGCCTTCGTTGCTTACCCGATCGACCTGTTTGAAGAGGGTTCCGTTGTGAACGTACTAACCTCTCTGGTTGGTAACGTATTTGGTTTTAAAGCCCTGCGTGCACTGCGTCTGGAAGACATCCGTTTCCCTGTCGCCTATGTTATGACCTGTAATGGACCACCCCAGGGTATCCAGGTTGAGCGTGACATCCTGAACAAATATGGCCGTCCTTTGCTGGGTTGTACTATTAAGCCTAAGCTGGGTCTGTCTGCCAAGAACTACGGCCGTGCATGTTACGAAGGTCTGCGTGGCGGTCTGGACTTTACCAAGGATGACGAGAACGTTAACTCCCAGCCATTCATGCGTTGGAGACATCGTTTTGACTTCGTAATGGAAGCTATCCATAAAGCTGAAGCTGAAACTGGCGAGCGTAAGGGTCACTACCTGAACGTTACTGCACCGACTTCTGACGAAATGATGAAGCGTGCTGAATATGCGAAAGAGATTGGCGCTCCTATCATCATGCATGACTACCTGACTGGTGGTCTGTCTGCTAATACTCAGCTGGCTCAGTGGTGTCAGGACAACGGTATGCTACTGCACATTCACCGTGCCATGCACGCTGTACTGGATCGCAACCCGCACCACGGTATCCACTTCCGTGTACTGACTAAAGTCCTGCGTCTGTCTGGTGGTGATCACCTTCACTCCGGTACCGTTGTTGGTAAGCTGGAAGGCGACCGTGATGCAACTCTGGGCTGGATCGACATCATGCGTGATTCATACGTAAAAGAAGATCGTTCACGTGGTATCTTCTTCGACCAGGACTGGGGCTCAATGCCTGGCGTTATCCCGGTAGCATCTGGTGGTATTCACGTATGGCACATGCCAGCACTTGTTAGCATCTTCGGCGACGATTCCTGCCTGCAGTTTGGTGGTGGTACATTAGGTCACCCATGGGGCAACGCTGCTGGCGCAGCTGCTAACCGTGTAGCGGTTGAGGCTTGTGTTGAAGCTCGTAACATGGGTGTTGAGCTGGAGAAAGAAGGTAAGGATATTCTTACCAAAGCTGCTGCTCACAGCCCGGAACTCAAGATCGCCATGGAAACCTGGAAAGAAATCAAATTCGAATTTGATACGGTTGACAAGATCGACGTAGCTCATAAGTAAGCAACGACCTATTGGCCAGCAAGAGCGTTTAGCTCTTGCTGCCTGATTAAACTTTTTATATTGGAGTAAATCACATGAGTGACGTACAAGATTACAATTCAAGCCTGAGCGATGCCGCCCAGAGCCGTAAATATGAAACTTTTTCTTACTTACCACCTTTAAGTGCTGAGTCTGCTCGCGCTCAAATCCAGTACATCGTGGATAAAGGCTGGAATCCTGGCATCGAGCACACAGAGCCGGAAAATGCGATCAGCAACTACTGGTACATGTGGAAGCTTCCCATGTTCGGTGAAACTGACGTAGACGCTATCATGGCTGAAATTGAAGCCTGTCATAAAGCACACCCGAAAAATCACGTTCGTCTGCTGGGTTTTGACAACTTCGCGCAGTCTGCTGGTACCGCAATGGTTGTTCACCGTGGCGTTTCTGTATAAGTAACGACAAGGTAGCACCATGATGTAAGGTTAAAAGCCCCTGCTCGAACCATTCGATCAGGGGCTTTTTTTGATCATAATCAATACATTGATTACTGAGAGAGAAGAGAATGACCAGACCCGATAAATATGTAGGAGTCCAGAACGAAGTCAATGGCGGCATGACCACAATTGGCAAGCTTATTCGGGATGCCTGGGTATTCGGGCTAATTGAAGAGTCAGAGACCTGTGAAGGCTGGAACTTTGCTGGCATTGACTCCTTGCTCGACAAGGTAAACAAGGAATGGGATAAATATGGATGCCTTGTGAGCCACCTGCCGCCCGAGTTATTTGAACGCCATCAAAAGATACATGGAGAGGCAATGGAAAGAGCACGCGCTGCCGGGTGGTCAGGAGAGATCGAAACCGAGGACGAAAAATAAGCAAAAAGCTTTACCTATACAGTGCATAAACTCCTGCACCGCATAGATAAACCTTTTGAATGCAGTTAAACATACGAGAGAGAGTGGCCATGTCTGTTACTGAAAACGTTGTAGATCCCGAACAGTATAAAATCAAAGATCAACCCTATTATGAGCCAGTAGGCGATGAGCTAACGTTATACGAATCTGCATATGACGTGCGCATGCCGATGATGATTAAAGGCCCAACCGGTTGTGGTAAATCTCGCTTTGTAGAGCACATGGCCTGGAAGCTGGGCAAACCACTAATCACTGTTGCCTGTAATGAAGACATGACGGCTTCTGACCTGGTCGGACGCTTCCTGCTGGATAAGGACGGCACCAAGTGGCAGGATGGCCCCCTGACGACGGCTGCCCGTATCGGCGCCATCTGCTATCTGGATGAAATCGTCGAGGCACGCCAGGATACGACCGTTGTGATTCACCCGCTGACTGACCATCGCCGCACACTGCCCCTGGATAAAAAGGGCGAATTAATCGGCGCCCATCCTGATTTCCAGCTGGTAATTTCCTACAACCCTGGCTACCAGTCCCTGATGAAGGACCTGAAGCAGTCGACCAAGCAACGTTTTGGCGCAATGGACTTCGACTACCCCGAAGAGTCCATAGAAACAAACATTGTTGCCAACGAATCCGGTGTTGATAAAGATACTGCTGGCAAGCTGGTACAAATTGCTCACCGTGCCCGCAACCTGAAAGGACATGGCCTTGATGAAGGTATCTCGACGCGCCTGCTGGTTTACTCCGGACAACTGATTGCCAAGGGAGTGGAAGCCAAGGCTGCCTGCATCATGACCATGGTAACACCTCTGACTGACGATCCGGACATGCGCGACACCCTGAACGCAGCAGTAGAAACATTCTTTGGGTGAGACCTGGTCGCGATAAGCGATCAGAAGCAACCAGAGTTGCTTCTGAAAGGTCGAACGCCCGGACACGGACATCTGGGCTGGAAAAGTGCTACATGGAAGTATACGGGCACTCATACTAGAGAAACATATTTGATATGAGCATTAAACTCGAAGACTACGAAGAATTCCTGGAGGCAGCAGCTCCAGAGATACATGACGTATTACAGAGTACCTTTCAGGAGGCTTCCCGCGTCATGTCGCCTTCCGGTCTGCAGGAATACATGGATGGCGCCAAAAGCCTGTGTAATCTTGGTCGCGGGAGTGGCGTTGTTATCTCCTACCTGCAGGAAATGCCCCAGGTTGCAAAGGAATGTGGAGAGGACGTTGTCGGTGACTGCATCACTGCGGCCATGAAACTCTCTTCCATGACCTCTGGTGAGGTGGTAGCCCTGCTTTTTGATAGTATGCCCAGCGCGGCCCGCAACCTGGGTGATGCCGAGCTGTTCCGTGGCTATCTGACACTGATCCATCAACTAGCATCCACCGCTTCTCGTGGTGTGCGTCCTATGCTTAATCATATCGATGAGCTACTTTCCAAACTGACACTGAGTGGACTGCGCCGTTGGGCAAACTTTGGCGCCCAGGCCTATCGTCGTGATTACGATAACCTGACGGCCTACTTCAATCTGGAGTCTGCGGACAGCAAGGCCGTGTTACAGAAGGAACGCCGTGGCATTCTGTTCGTAAAAACCCAGCGAAAACTGAACTTCTACCTGCGCGCTCTCTGGGGACGAGATTTCTTCCTACGCCCCACCGGTGCTGACTTCGCAGATTTTCGCCCGTATATAGAACACCGCATCCTGCATCTCCCTGATGCGCTTGATAACTATGGTGATATCGCCGGATTAGAGGTCTATCGGGCAACGGCCGCTCATATGGCCTCACATATGATTTATTCCTCGGAGCCCATATCCGCCGAACAACTGAGTCCGGCACAAATGTTTTTCATTGGGCTGTTTGAGGATGCCCGCATTGAGTATAAGGCCACAAGCGCATTTCCCGGGCTGAAAAAACTTTGGCTGGCGATTATGCAGGTTCCCGGTGAGGAAGAAGTAGAACACCCCACCATGCCCAAGCTGGCGCATTTCGCCCAGATGTTGCTGGATAGAAATATTACTTCCGATGACGAGGAGCTGAATGCACTTGCACAAAAGTTCCACGACAATATCGAGGAAAAACAGGACGACAATAACTTCAGCTGGCACATGGGGCTTGAGGTCTTCAACCTGTTTTCTACCCGCAAGGAAGTACCCAGCCTGCGTATCCTTGAACGCATCGACATCCCCTATCGGGATGACAATCGTTATGTATGGGAATTCGAAGAGTTCGATACCAATGTCGAGTTTGAATATGTTCCCGCCAGTCAACGCCAGGTACGCAAACAGGTCAGCGTCATTGAAATGGCCAATGAAGTGGATTGCGAGCTCGCCGGTGATGATGCGCAGGAGATCTGGACCTGCTCTACCAATATGCGCCCCTACGAGGATGACCTCACCGATGAGCAGGTCAGCTTCAATGACATGTGGGGCAAGGAGCCGGTTTCTGACCCCTTCCATTATCAGGAATGGGACTACCAAATCCAGTTACATCGGCCGGACTGGGCAACAGTTTACGAGCGTCGCCAGCCACGCGGTCATGTCGAGGATATCCAGCTAATCATTGATGAATACAAACCGGTGGCACATCGTATCAAGCAGATTATCGATCTGCTGACACCTGAAGGTGTGCAACGCGTGCGCAATATGGAGGATGGTGATGAAATCGACATCAACGCCGCCATCGACGCCATGATTGCAATTCGCATGGGTGAACAGCCCAATACCCGAATCACCATGCGTAATGTATTAAAGAACCGTGATCTGGCGGTTGTGCTATTGCTTGATTTATCAGAATCAACCAACGAAGCCATGCAAGGCTCGGAAAAGACGGTACTTCAACTAACACGTGAAGCCGCCACACTGGTATCGACCGCCATTGAAGGCATCGGTGACCCGTTTGCAATTCATGGTTTCGCTTCTGATGGGCGACATGACGTGCAGTACTATCGATTCAAGGACTTCAACCAGCATTTTGATGACGAATCAAAAGCTCGCCTGGCAGGCATGAAGGGCGGACTTTCCACCCGCATGGGTGCAGCCCTGCGTCATGCTGGTCAGCACCTGTTACGACAGCCGGAAAGACGTAAACTGGTGCTGATGGTCACTGATGGTGAACCTGCCGATATCGACGAACGCGACCCGCAACATCTGCGTCACGACACCAAGAAGGCCGTTGAAGAGCTCTATAGCACGGGCGTGCTCACCTACTGTCTGACACTCGACCCCAACGCCGATGATTACGTGAAAAGGATTTTTGGTGCGAACAACTACACCATTATCGATCACGTTGATAGATTGCCGGAACAATTGCCAACATTATTTGCCAGCCTTACATCATAGCGAACAGCTATTGTTATTCTTCAGGTAACCTGAATGGCAGGATGTTGATCTTACAATCAGGACTCAATGAATCACGGTGGCGCTGATCCATCAATTGCATCGCCTGAAAAAACTCCCCTCGCAAACGCTGCTGGATATCACTCATGTCCTTGCCATAGAACATTACCCTGCAATCCATATGTTGGCTTAAACCCTCACGCTCCTGTGCCTTTAATAGAGGATGCCAGGATACGGTAACGAGCCGCCCGCCCTCGTCACCGCGAACAGCATATGCCAGGCTATCAACAAACCAGTATGCATCCGGTTCTATTATCGCCAGGTATTGCATTGAACGAATCGGCACAAATATATGACCCGACTCTGCACGATTGAGTAGAACATGCGAAAGATTGTATGTTTGTGACAGCAATTGTTCTTCCTGACAGAGAAACTCGTCAGGTATAAAAAAAGATTGCGTGTCATGGGCAGCCATGCAAAAAATTATAGCATTTCAGAATCCATCCGCCGCGCCGGTCATCGGCAATACAGCCCCGGTTATATCAGCACAAGGAGTCCAGGGATTTGTTAACTACTGTAGACCTGGCACTTTATGACTCCAGGAATGTCGGCATCAACCGGAGTTCATGAACCATCCATGAGAAATCACGATATCATAATGTCCTGAGTATCTTTTCTATTAATCCACCCGTAAAAATAGGCTATATTTAAAAGCATCCAGCGGAGCAACTGATCAATGGCCAACATACTTGATGACCCCGGCGTACTCCAGGTAGTTCTCGAGGAATACGAGAAGCGCAAGCTGCCACGCATGGCCACGATAAAAGAATCTGTCGACGGAGGCGAACGACTGGACGTCGAGGAGCTGGCCTTCCTCAGGGAGCTATACAAGGAAATCAACAGCTATGAGTCATTCGTCGAGGGACACGCGGAATTCAAGGAGCTCTACGTGAGTTTTGTTCGCCTTTACTGCAGCATCATGGATGCAGCCCTGGATAATGAACAGCGTAAATAAGCCGGCAATATACCTTTCTCCGGCCATAATCTGATCGCACTCCAGACCTCCCATGGGCAATTGACTAGAATCAAATACGATCCCCTGTGCTGTGATAGCTTGTTACTTATTAGAAAAAAAGATCAGGAGAAAGGCATGATACCAATTGAAGAATTCAAGAACGAAAATAAGGAAATTCGCGATTTATGCGACATCCTCAGCGTATCTATAGATCAATACAGTTTAAGGAAGAATAATGTTGTATGCGAATTACTCGAGCGATTCGCTGATCGGGTCAATCAGCACCTGATGCACGAGGACCGTTCTGTTTACCGCGACCTGCTACAACAACACACCCATGAAGCCGACGTGTTGGCCGATCATTTCCTCGGTAACACCCAGGAGCTGAAACGAATATTCAAGGAATACACGCATGGCTGGTGCAGCACCCCGCATGCTGAAGGACAGCATATTAAATACGTTGAGGAATCACGACACATGTTCCGACTCGTATGTGAGCGCCTCACTTTTGAAGAGGAGAAAATTTTTCCCTATTTTGAAAAAACCAAATAATTGACAACTGCCAGGACGACCACGGCGCATTCAGGCACCGTTCAACCAGGCCATTGCCTCTTCACTATCCTCAAAATATTCGGTTTCTCCGCTGATAAACCAGCCTGCGACTTTAGTTGCCACTCTCTCCCATGGCTTGTCGCCCACCAGGGCAACACGGGAGAATTCCCGACCATGTTTAAGGCACAGCTTGAAATCATCCCATGCTGTTCGCAGTTCCCAGCCATCCAGATCCAGAACATCAACGAAGGCCTGTATCTTTGGATGTTCTACTGCCTTCACCGCATTATCCAGCATGGGCGATAGAATCTCGTAATCCTTGTGCGTCAACTTCCCTACCGCCTTGACCCGCAGGAAAATGACATCATCTGTACGTTCAAGCCCTATTGAAATGCCGTGACGTTTAAGTACTCCCATCACTTCCCCCTTATTATCTTGTAATCCCATCGTACTGTTAGTAACGCTATCGTACAAGCAGGCCAATCCAGGTTCAGTTCTGATTAACGCCCTGGATCTGGCGTTATGCGCCCGCGACATACGATGTGCATGGATGCACGAGTGCCGTGGAGAACAGACAGCTCCATGACATCCTGTCATCGCTGCATTTGTGCGTCCTTGCACATCAGATGTTCGAGAACGGCCGACCGCCATGGCCGCTCTATGACATCCTATCATCACGGCATTCATACGTCCCTGTATATCAGATGGCGGGAGTATCGGTATAGCATGGAGCATTTACCGACCCGGTCATCCGACGTACAGGATGTACAAGTGCCTTGAAGGGCAGGACGCCCGAAAAAGGCCATAGACATAAAAAAAGCCCCGCAGTGCGGGGCTTTTTAATCTTACTCAAACTAACTACCGTATCAGCGTTGTGGTGCTGGTGCGGGAGCTGGATGAGGGTGGCTATGCTGCTGTTGAGGAGCTGCCGGAACCTGTCCATAAGGAGCCGGGGCGCCGTAGCCGCCACCATAAGGTGCGCCATAAGGAGCCGGGGCGCCATAGCCACCACCATAAGGTGCGCCATAAGGCATAGGAGGCATGCCACCACCGTAAGGCATACCGTAACCGCCGCCACCGTAAGGCATCATGCCAGGCATACCATATGGACCCATACCACCATAACGATAGTAGTCATCATCGTCGTCATCCCATTCATCGGACATTTCTTCCATCCAGTACATGGGGGTCCACTCTGGCCAGTCATTACAATCATATTCCCATGGCGGACAATCGTTGCCACCAAACATGTCCGCACTGGCAATCATGCTATTCATGCCACCCAGTAGGCCAAATAACATGGCCAATAAAACTGCCTTCCCTCTTAACATTACTGTCTCCTGTGAATTACAAAAATCTGCCGGCCAGTGTAGGCGCGGTAAAAAATGATCGCTTGATACAGATCAATATACGTACAAACCATACGTATAAAGGTGATATTCGCGCGCTCCCATTATGCCATATGACTCATTTGATCGGTCGAAAATATTGGCTACAGGGGCATATTATCCACCCTGACCATAAAAAAAGCCCTGCATATAGCAGGGCTTTTCACATCAGCTAAAAACTGAGGTATTACTTTGCAGCTGGAGCCTGTGGAGCTACAGGTGCAGGCATTGCTGCGTGGGGAACTGGTCCCTGGTAAGGAGCCTGCGCATATGGCTGAGCGTATCCGTAAGGTGCGTAACCGCCATATGGACCATAACGATAGTAGTCGTCGTCATCGTCGAAGTTATCAAACATCTCTTCCATCCAGTACATTGGGGTCCACTCGGGCCAATCGCTGTCATCATAGCCATAGTTATTGTTGTTACCAAACCAGCCAGCTGTGGCGTTCATGCTAATCAGCAAACCGAACATTACTGCTATTACACGTGCTTTCATGATCATTCTCCGTTGAATATTTAAAGTATCTAAGCGTAAACTGGATAAGAGTATAATGATATTCTAATATAATGTCCACCAATATATATAATTTCGCGTTGGGCGCTCTATAATCTCCCTCCTGATTCAGGCAACCCTATATATAGTTATGACCGACAGCAGCCGGGCCGAGGCCTCTCCCAGTACCACCTATCTGAAGGATTACCAGCCCCCTGCCTGGTTGGTAGAAACGGTAGACCTGCAATTTATGCTGGCGGATAGCGTAACCCAGGTGATCTCGACCCTGAAACTCAGGAAGAACCCGGGTGCCCCTGCCCAGCCACTGAAACTGGACGGTGAATCGCTAAAGCCGACCTCCGTCACGCTAAATGGTGAGTTGCTGGATAACCACCAGTACCAGCTTGAGGAAGACTCACTCACGATCGAAGATGTGCCGGATGGCAGCACACTGACCACTATCGTTGAGCTGGACCCCGCCAGCAATACCACCTTGATGGGTCTGTACCAGTCCAGCGGAAACTACTGTACCCAGTGCGAGGCGGAGGGTTTTCGAAAGATCACCTTCTTTCCGGACCGGCCTGACGTGCTGTCCGTCTACACAGTAATGATTGTTGCTGATAAAAAGAAATATCCGATATTACTCTCCAATGGCAACCCACAGGACGCCGGGGATACCCCACCAGATCAGCAGGGCAACGCCCGACACTTCGCCGTCTGGCACGACCCACATCCCAAGCCCAGCTACCTGTTTGCGCTGGTCGCAGGCGATCTGGCCCGTATCCACGATGAATACACCACCATGTCAGGCCGGAAGGTGGATCTGAACATCTATGTCGAACATCACAATGCCGACAAGTGTGAACACGCCATGCGCTCGATCATCAACAGCATGCGCTGGGACGAGCAGGCCTATGGCCGTGAATATGATCTGGACGTGTTCAATGTCGTTGCGGTCGACGACTTCAATATGGGCGCCATGGAAAACAAGGGGCTGAATGTATTCAACTCCAAATATGTACTGGCGAGGGCTGACACTGCCACGGACACCGATTTTCAGGGCATTGAGGGTGTTATCGGTCACGAGTATTTTCACAACTGGTCAGGTAACCGTGTGACCTGCCGGGACTGGTTCCAGCTGAGCCTGAAAGAGGGCTTTACCGTTTTCCGCGACCAGGAATTCTCCGCGGACATGAGCGCCCGCGGCATCAAACGTATTCAGGACGTCAACATGCTACGTACCCACCAGTTTCGTGAAGACGCCGGTCCCATGGCACACCCCATCCGCCCCGATCAGTATGTTGAAATCAATAACTTTTACACCCTGACGGTCTATGAGAAAGGTGCCGAGGTGGTTCGCATGTTATGCAACCTGCTGGGCCCTGAAGATTTCCGCAAAGGTACTGATCTTTACTTTTCACGCCACGATGGCCAGGCGGTGACCACCGATGATTTTGTACAGGCACTGGAAGATGCCAGCGGTTATGACTTGCAGCAATTTCGCCTATGGTATTCCACTGCGGGAACCCCGGAACTTACCGTTAGCGAGCAGTATGATGCCGATAACAACCGCTTTACCCTTAACATCTCGCAACACACGCCAGATACGCCCGGACAGAAAAACAAGTCGCCGTTGCACATCCCGCTTCGTATGGGACTACTGGACCAGTACGGTGACAGCCTGCCATTAACATTGGCAGGTGAAGCGGCAAGCGAACAAACCACCCGTGTACTGCACCTGAGGAAACAGGCCGAATCGTTTACATTCGATAACATTTACGCCAAACCCGTAGCTTCGCTACTACGCGGGTTTTCTGCGCCCGTTAAGGTCAACATGGAGCGTTCAGTTGAAGAACTTTGTTTTTTAATGGCAAACGACACTGATGAGTTCAATCGATGGGATGCGGCGCAGACGCTGGCAACCCAACTCATGGTTGCACAGCTTGATAACGACACGGTAGTTGTTGATCCTGCATTTATCAATGCAGTAAAGGAAACACTGCTAAACGACTCCCTCAAGCCCGCATTGACCGCCGAGATACTCAGGCTGCCCGCTGAAGGCCTGCTGGCCGACCAACGTGCTCATGCACAACCAGACCGTATTCACCACGTCAGGAAGACCTTCCGCAGGGCAATCGCCAGTGAGCTTCAGGCCGATCTTCTGCAACGCTACCATGCACTGACACAAACCGGTGCCTACTCAATCGAACCGGACGCAATGGGACAACGTGCATTGCGTAACCAGTGTCTGGGTTATTTGATGTCACCAGCACGACCGGATATTGAAGACGAGATCTTCAACCTGTGTGTTAGCCAGTATGAAGTCAGCGACAACATGACAGACTGCATCGCTGCGCTGGCCTGCCTGTGCAATATTGATGACCCGGCCCGGGTTACAGCGCTTGATGACTTCTATACTAAATGGCAATCCGATACGCTGGTTATCGACAAGTGGTTTGCCCTGCAGGCAACCAGTGAATTGCCCGGCACACTTGATCATGTCAGGACACTGACAGCGCATGAAGCTTTCAATATTAAAAACCCCAACAAGGTTCGCTCGTTAATCGGCGCCTTTGCCAATGCCAACCCGTTGCATTTTCATGCCATAAATGGAGATGGCTATCAATTTGTTGCCAGGTACGTCATCGAACTCGACAAACTCAACCCGCAGATAGCCTCCCGACTGGTCAATGTCTTCAGCCGTTGGCAACAATACGATGACAACCGCCAGGCCCTGATGAAAGATGCCCTGGACAGTATCCTGAACGCTGGTGATCTTTCAAAGGATGTCTATGAAATTGTCAGCAAGTCGCTTGGATAATATTCGCTGTTAGTGACAAAACAGATAGGGAAACAGCGCTCGTTTTTCATCAGGCGTTAACGCAGACACACGCTCGATATTACGTTGCGGGATGAGGTGTGGATCGGGATACCGGGCCACAGCCCTTTCCAGGCTTTCCTCCCTGATAATATGCAGCACGGGCCAGGGGGAGCGATTGGTGAGATTCTCATCCGAATCTGCGCTCACTCCGTGAAAACAATACTCAGGGTGAAATGATGCAATCTGGAATACACCCTGCCAGCCACGATCGACCAGCAACTGGTCTGACAGGTTCAGGAACTGGTTAAATTCGTCAAATGACTGCAGCACATCCGTCAAAACCAGCAGTGTGGTTTCAAGCGCCTCTCCGGGTGTCTCCTGCAGCAACAGGATTTCATCAAACAGCACCTGCAACAGGGTCTCCTCATCCTGGCAATCTGTCACATGAATACGTATCGTATTATCCTGTAGCGGACGGTGGGCAAACGGACACAGGTTCAGCCCGACCACCACCTGCTGCAGCCACTGCCGGGTTTCCTGCTCTACCTTTTGCGCATCAACCAAGAGATTTCCATCACAAGCATACTGATTCGGGCCATTGTACTGCATTACACAGGCCCGATTTGCAGGCAAAACCCTGCGATTCCTGCCAGAAATAACAAAATTCCTCATATTATTCGCAAACATTGGTGTACACTGCGCCCCCGAAAACTGACGGGCAACCCCGGCAAGGCACTACTACAGGAATATCGAGGAATAAATCATGGCAGAAACGATTGATGAATTGACGGTCACATGGACCGAGGACGGCATCGACACCGTTAAGGAACTGGACAAGATCGTGCTTTCCAAGGGGGCCTGGTCAACCATCATCTACCGTTATCAGGATTATAACCGTGCCAAGGAGGAATACGGCCCGGATAAATACACGATCCGTCGCTACCAAAAACGTAATGGTGTTTACCGTCAGCAATCAAAGTTTAATATTTCCAGCAAGGCGCAGGCTGAGGGCATTATTGAGGCATTGCAAACCTGGATAAAAGACGACTAATAACCGTTTCCACCTGCCCGGTTAAATTTAAGAAAGACGGGCAGGAGAGCCATCAGGTATCCAGCATTTTTTCAGCCTTCAGAAGATCCTCTGGCGTATCAATACCGATAGCCGTTTCTTCCTCGCTGATACCGACCCTAATTTTCCTGCCGTAGTAGAGTACGCGCAGCTGTTCCAGCGCCTCTGTTTTTTCCAGATCACATGGTGCCAGGGTAATATATTCTCGAAGGAATTTCGCCGTATAGGCATATAAGCCGATATGACGGTAGTAAGGCATGCCACCATGCCGATCTCTGTCCCATGGTATGGGTGCCCGACTGAAGTACACGGCATCTCCTTCGGCATCGAGCACTACCTTCACAATATGCGGATCGGCCACTTCATCGGGATCATCAATCACATGGCACAGGGTTGACATACCATGGTCAGGCGCATCCAGCAGCAGGCTGGCGACCTGATCCAGGCTGGCTGGCGTAATAAACGGTTCGTCGCCCTGCAGATTGACGATAACGGTATCGTCTTCTATATGGCATTGATTAACCACCTCGGCCAGTCTCTCCGTGCCACTGGTATGCTCGGGGGATGTCATGCATACCACGGCGCCAAACTCCTCGGCTGCATCCTTGATACGCTCATCATCTGTCGCAATGAT
>JAPHTU010000156.1 GCA_026196145.1 Gammaproteobacteria bacterium | reverse complement strand
TCATCCCTGCTATGGCCGCCTCGGCTTCACGTAAGGGAATACGCCCAGATATCGCCGCATCCACCAGTTACCCGTCGCCGCCTTTTCCTCCGGTGTGGTAAAACGATAATCATAGGCTACGACACGCAGGTAACGCGGCGGTTTTTCCTCGAAGGGGTTGTGCTTGAACAGTTGCAGGACCTGCGGTGATCCCTCGTGTATTCGCCTGAGTAACAGGTCCAGCCAAAAATCGTCCCGCCTGGCCTGCGGCGGCAGGAACCACATCATCCAGTCCAGTCGTGGCTGATGCGGGATATTAACCGGCGGCCGTTTATCAACCGGTCCTGGCTTGTATCTGAATTCATAGGGAGCCCAGCTGATCTCATCGTTGGAGCCCTGGATCTCCAGTTCCTGCCGTTCGACCTGCATGACGGGATAGACGTGAAAGATATGGCCGATACCCAGCTTGTGCATGGTAATGAAGGAACGGCCCATGAAGTCCGGGTAGCTCACCGGCAGCGTACGCCAGGCAAAGGTCGCGATGCTGGCAACCAGGATTAATGTAGCAGCGACACCCAGCACGATCCTTGATGCAAGCAACGACTCCGGCGCCTGGGTAATCCCAACATGCCCACGCAACCAACCGGGAAGCAGCCGAGCAAGAATACGGTCATCGAGCAAAAACAGGCACAACACGATGACCAGCAGGTTGACAAAATTATGGTTACTACCAGCCATGATGAGCAATTGCGTGAATATCGTGATCAATGCCGCGGCAATGCGGAACGGGCGTGGTAGAAAGATAAAAAACGGCACGATGAGTTCGGTTAAATAGACATACAACACACCGCCAGAGTGCATCCAGGCCGGTAGCTGGTGAAAATACCAGGAACCGGCATGTGGCAATACCTGGGTCTCGAAGTAATAATTTAACGTGGTCAGGTCCAGCCATGTCGGATCGTCCTTGTGCAACTTAAAGAAGCCGGACATGAAACGGAAACGGAACAGCAGCCAGTGGAACATAAAAATCACCAGCCTGTTCGGACCACTCCGGGCAAGAAATATCGCCAGGAAGCCGGTCTCTAGCAACAACGTGTCCCACTGGAAAGTGAGAAACAGATCGCCGGCATGGAATAACGATACATACAGCACAAACATGCCAATCAGCGCACCTGTCTGCCAGCGTCCGAAGAACAACAACACAGCCAGCACCGCGCCGCCATAGGCAGCCATCTGCAGTGCCATGTCAGAGGCATCTATCCAGAATACCGTCGGAATTTCCAGCCAGGCAAACCAGCCGCTTTCCTGGTAGGCATACTCCAGGGTCAGGTGAAACGGCAGGATGCCGTTTGGGCCAGCCAGTCCGGATATCTGTACGGCCAGTGACAGGAACGCGATGAAATAAATCAGCGCCACGCCACGCAGGAATAGCCAGCAGGTCAGTTGGTAGTTGTCGTCGACGCTAAACAGGGCCTGTAGGCGTGGGTTCATCGGTAGTGTGGGTAAGCGGTAGCGAATACCTGGTGTTTCAAAGTATAGGAAGAATTTGGCCTTACCAGGCAATTATCGAAGTTCCGCGAGTTCGCTACGCTACCCTTGGTCATTCCATGCGGGGAAAGGCTGGTTCAGGTATTACACACCTGCGGATCAGAAACCAATTACCTACAAGTTATTATCCGGGTTACGATAATGCGGAAGCAGTCGCGTCCTCATCGAGGATGAGTCGCCAATGAGAATGGCGCAACAATGATACCTTCACCAGTATGGATCATGACATTGGCACGCCACTCCATCCGATTACGGATACAGACCGGTAACATACCGTCGCCATGGTAGCTATTTGAACCAACGTGTTTCAGTTCAATGCGATCGACCCCCATTTTCATACCAACACCCTTGAAATCAACCGTTACACCCTTCACATCAAGACCCCTTGTTTGCACATTAATGGATAGTTTTTCGAGCACAGGCACTGGCCGCGGCCGCAGGGAGAGGCTTACTTCCCCCCGATCCGGGATGGTCACAGTACAGGTGGAACTGTGCAGGTCGCAATCAGTGGCCACTTCTGCTGTGGCGATAATGGCAGTCATCCTGTGTTGCGCATACGTAATAGCAGCAATGGCCGCTATAGCCAACAGAAGGCCGCCAGCAATCGCCCACAATATTGCAATTTTAGTCTTATCTATCACCAGATAATACTCGACAAATTGACCCTGTTTTATAGCCGCTTTGGCTGCAATCTAAAATTTGCAAACACATCATTATCCCATCCCCGATGAGCGTGCGTGCAATGCTTCAGTATTGCATTAACCGACAAACGATGACGAAGCACATTGACCTTCATCAAGTGACGCGCAAGGAAAGCAGAGCGATAGCCTTGACACCGCAGCAGGATTATATAGACCTTGGCACGGCCACTATAATCGTGCATATCACATATACTGTTACATATGGTTGACGATGCTGGACACAACATGAATCTGATTGACGCACTGCAAGATCCGGGGTTGTTTGACCATCCAGTCGAGAGATTTGAAGTTATTGAGACGCATATTTCCTGGGTATTACTCACCGGAGCTTACGCCTATAAAATCAAAAAGCCGGTCAACTTTGGCTTTCTTGACTTCTCGACACTGGACCTACGTCAATATTACTGCGAGGAAGAGCTGAGGTTAAACCGCCAGCTGGCACCGCAGATATATCTCGACGTCATCCCCATTCACGGCTCACCGGAACAACCCAATCTGACTGGTAACGGGCCGGTGATTGAATATGCCGTCAAAATGAAACAATTCCCGCAACAGGCCCAGCTGGATCGTATGCTGGCAGATAAGCGTTTATTACCACTACATATAGACAAGCTGGCACGTACCGTTGCAGAGTTTCACTCCTCCATTGAAAAACTCCCTGTCGACAGTCCGTATGGTGATATTCAACACATAAGCGAGCCGGTACTGGAAAACTTTACACAGATCAAAGGCAGTATCACGGACAACACGGCTATTGCCTATCTGGATGCTGTTCAGCAATGGAGTGAAACACAGATCCGCAAGCTACATGAATTTTTTGAGGAACGTAAGAATCAGGGCATGGTTCGTGCGTGTCATGGTGACATGCATCTGCGTAATATTGCGTTGATTGATGAAGTGCCGGTTATTTTTGATCGCATTGAATTCAATACCAATTTTTACTTTATTGATGTGATGAGCGAAGTCGCTTTTCTTGTCATGGATCTGGAATATCGACAGCAGCAGGAACTGGCGCAACGCTTTCTCAATCTATACCTGGAATATACCGGTGACTATCAGGGCCTGAGAGTGCTGGATTTCTACAAGGTTTATCGCGCCATGGTGCGCGCAAAGGTTGATGCCCTGAGATTGCCACAGGAACAACCCGGATCACCTGAATATCAGCATACCTGTCAAAGTTTTATGAAGCACCTGCAACTGGCGAGGCAATATATAACGCGGGACCAACCCGTCATGCTGATCAATTCCGGGCTATCCGGATCGGGCAAATCCTTTATCTCGCGCCAACTGGTGGAAAAACTACCCGCTATCGCCATCCGGTCCGATATAGAACGAAAACGACTGTTCGGCAAGACTATCGATCAACATGCAGACGATGAAATCAATACTGGTATTTATACACCACAAGCCAGTGATAAAACTTACCAACAGCTATCTGAACTGGCCACACAAATATTAACCGCTAACCACAGTGTTATTATCGATGCCGCAAATCTGAAGCAGGGCCGGCGACAGATATTTATCAATCTGGCAAAAACCCTGTCGGTTCCATGCAGGATACTTCTGTATACAGCCAGCCCTGATACCTTACGTTCACGCGTAACCCAACGCATGCAAAATGAAAAGGATGCCTCTGATGCCACGCCAGAGGTTTTACAACAGCAGCTGGAACATCAGGAGCCGGTTGGCCCACATGAAAAGGCGCTTACCATCACTATTGATACAGGGACTGATATCGACATTAGCCAGCTTATCCGGCAGATCCGTACGAGCATGCTATCAGCCACCACTCAACCGTAAAGGCAAGCATCTGGATTATCTTTTATCGGCAGCCAGCCTGAATCCGAGGACTGACAGCGACCGATTCTCTGTATGCACACCTCTGATACCAACCCGCGCCCGTTCCGGTGTGCAATGG
>JAPHTU010000093.1 GCA_026196145.1 Gammaproteobacteria bacterium | reverse complement strand
ATGCCGTTTTCCGGGTCGCTGACTGCCATGGCGCCCGTGGTGTCCCCATGATATCCACCCCGGACCGTCAGGATGCGAGTACGCTTTTGCTGCCCCCTTGCCTGCTGGTACTGTACTGCCATCTTGAGTGCGGCCTCTACCGATACAGAACCCGAGTCGGCATAAAATATGGCCTGCAACGGTTCGGGGGTAATGTCGATGAGTTGCTTGCCGAGTTCAACCGCCGGCTCGTGGGTCAGCCCGCCAAACATGACGTGCGACATACGATCAACCTGGGTCTTTAAGGATTCAGTCAAGGCCGGGTGGTTATAGCCATGGATGGCGCACCACCATGAAGCCATGCCATCGATTAGTTCCTCGCCATTGGCGAGTTTAAGTCTTACCCCGTAGGCTGACGCCACCGGATAAACGGGCTCATCAGCGCCAATAGCGGAATAGGGGTGCCACAGGTGCTGTCGGTCAAATGCCAGTAGCTCTTTTTCGTTCATGAACTGGGGTCAGCTTATAAGCTCATGGCGGTCTTGGGTGCTGGTCCTTCAACGATTTCATAATCGTGGGTAATTTCAGCGGTCTTGCCCAGCATGATCGAGGCGGAACAATATTTGCTGGCCGATAACTCTACCGCACGGGCGACCTGTTTGTCGGATAGGTCTTTGCCGTACACCGTGAACTGAATATGGATTTGTGTGAAAACCTTGGGTTCGGCGTCTGCGCGTGTTGCATCAATATCGACCACACAATCCTGAATATCCTGTCTTGATTTTTGCAGCATCATGACGACATCAAAGGCGGTGCAGCCGCCGAGGCCTGTTAGCAGTAATTCCATCGGCCTGGGGCCGGTGTTATTTCCGCCAAAGTCGGGTGGCCCGTCCATGACAAGGGCGTGACCACTTTCTGTCTCGCCAACAAAGCTGGCGCCATCGCGCCACTTAACCTGAGTTTTCATTGGTTTACTGTTGATTTCTGGTGTTAGAATGGTTAGGCCGCGTAGTATATCGAATGATGGCGCGACGCGTATAACCAACGATATTCATTATGGCTGATAAAAAAGACGATTTTGCAGATACAGTGGCAATGGATCTCTACCAAACAGGAGACCCATTAGGTAAGCCTGTCAAAATCAGACGCGCGGACAAAAACCTGGAGCGTTTTCTGTCGCACTGTCATCGCCACCACTACCCGAAAAAAACGACCCTGATTGAAGCGGGTCAGAAGCCGGACGTGCTGTATTACATTATCTCCGGTTCCGTCTCCGTACTGATGGAAGATCCGGACGGACACGAGATCGTGCTTTCTTATCTGAATCCCGGTGACTTCTTTGGTGAGATGGGACTGTTCGATGAAGAAGAAAACCGCAGTGCCTGGGTGAGGACCAAAACCGAATGTGAGCTGGCCGAAATCAGTTATAGCAAGTTTCGTCAGGTTGCCGAGAACGATACCGATGTCATCTTCGCACTGGTGAGTCAAATGGCCTCCAGGTTACGTAAGACTTCGCGCAAGGTCGCAGATCTGGCATTTCTTGATGTCGCAGGCCGTGTTGCACGCTCACTGCTTGACCTGTGCCAGGAACCCGATGCCATGACTCATCCCGACGGTATGCAGATCAAGATTACCCGTCTGGAGATTGGTACCATAGTCGGCTGTTCACGTGAAATGGCGGGGCGCGTTCTGAAGGAGCTCGAAGAACAGGGACTGATAAGCGTCAGTGGTAAGACGATAGTCGTACACGGCTGGCGCTCAACCTTCTGAAAATGTCTCAGCTGGCGCGATACATTGTTAAATGTTTCTTCAAAATGCTCATTTACTAAAAAGTAAACTCCGCTTTTTCAGAAACATTTGCCGCGTCTCGCACTCACCTGAGTCACTTTCAGATAATACTTAGGGAGCGCTTAACTGAATAGTTCCCTGAGTTTTTCTCCAGGCTCGGCTTCGCGCATAAACGCTTCACCTACCAGGAATGCATTCACATTATGTGAGCGCATGAGTTGTACATCGTCCGTGGTATGGATACCACTTTCGGTAACGACAATACGGTCACCCGGTATTTGTTCCAGCAATTCGATTGTTGTCTGCAGGCTGGTGTCAAAGGTACGCAGGTTACGATTATTGATACCCACCAGGGGCAGGTTAAGAGCCAGTGAGCGTTGTAATTCATCGGCATCATGTACCTCAACCAGGACATCCAGCTGTAACTCAGTGGCCAGTTCGGCCAGCTTACGCATTTGCACATCTTCCAAAGCGGCCACGATCAGCAAGATGCAGTCGGCACCCATGACGCGTGCCTCAAGCACCTGGTAGGGGTGAATAATGAAATCCTTGCGAATCAGGGGCAGGTTACAGGCTGCGCGAGCTTGCCTCAGGTATTCATCACTGCCCTGAAAGAAATCCTCATCGGTTAATACGGACATACAAGTGGCGCCGCCTGCCTCATAACTCTTTGCGATCTGTACGACATCGAAATCTTCACGCATTACACCCTTGCTGGGTGAGGCCTTCTTGGCCTCGGCGATGACTGCAGCACGGCCCTCGGTAATGCTGGCCCTGATAGCATTAACGAAACCGCGAGGCTGAGGCGAATCCGCCACTTTTGCGCCAAGTTCATCCTGAGACAGGGTGGTAGAACGCGCCGAGATCTCTTCCTGCTTGCGCTGAAGGATCTTCTGCAGAATATCCGGGACCTTGTTCATCGATATCAGGCTTAAACCTGGTTGGAAACCGCAATAAGTGATGCCATTTTTTCTGCTGCTGCCTCGGATTCAATGGCTTTGCGTGCAAGTGTGACGCCCTCTGCCATGGAATCAGCCAGTCCGGCCACATAAATTGCAGCACCGGCATTCAGCGTGACTATATCTCTTGCCGGCCCGGGCTTGTTGGTCAATACGGAACATACCAGTTCCAGGCTTTGCTCCGCGTTCTCTACCTTGAGCTCATCCAGGTTATCTGCCTTGCAGTCATAATCAGCAGGATTGACCTCCCAGGTGGTGATTTCTCCGTCTTTGAGTTCAGCCACCTTGGTGTTGGCCGCAATGCTGATTTCGTCCAGTCCATCATCGGAATGTACAACCATGACATGGCGGCTACCCAGTGCCTTGAAGACATGCGCCAGGGGTTCAACCAGTTCTTCGGAGAATACACCCATGACCAGGTTGGGAGCACCTGCCGGATTGGTCAACGGGCCCAGGACATTAAAGATGGTACGCACCGCCATTTCCCTGCGCGGCCCGATGGCGTGCTTCATGGCGCCATGGTGTTTGGGCGCAAACATGAAGCCAACCCCGACCTGCTCGATGCACTGCTCCACCTGTTCCGGGGTAATGTCGAGGTTGACGCCGGCGGCTTCCAGCAAGTCGGCACTACCGGATTTACTGGATATGGAGCGGTTACCGTGTTTGGCAACCTTGCCGCCTGCCGCTGCAACCACAAAGCATGAGGCGGTGGAAATATTAAAGGTATGTGAATCATCGCCACCCGTGCCCACGATATCGACAATGTGGTCACCGGATACATCGACCTTGTGTGCCAGCTCACGCATAACCTCTGCAGCGGCAGCGATCTCTTCTATAGTCTCACCCTTCATGCGCAGTCCAACCAGGAAGCCACCTATCTGTGCCGGGGTGGCCTGTCCCGTCATGATCAGGCGCATGACTTTGCGCATGTCATCACGACTCAAATCCTGCCTGTTAATAACGGCTTGAATTGCTGTTTGTAGATTCATATCGCTCTCTCAATAGTTAGTTACATTGCCAGGAAATTTCTTAACATATCATGACCTTCGGGGGTCAAAATCGACTCCGGGTGGAACTGCATACCAACCACCGTATGATCATTATGGGTGACACCCATTATTTCATCCCGGCTGCCGTCATCGAACTGGGTCCATGCGTTGACCCTCAGGCAATCGGGCAGGCTGGCTGCCTCTATAATTAATGAATGGTAACGGGTCGCCTGGAACGGATTGGGCAGACCTTTGAAGAGTCCCGTGTCATCATGGTAAATCATGGACGTCTTGCCGTGCATGATTTCCCGCGCACGCACTATCTTGCCACCGAAGGCCTGGCCGATACTTTGATGCCCCAGGCATACACCGAGCAGGGGGACCCTGCCGGCAAACTCCGTAATTGTCTCAACCGAGACGCCGGCCTCGTTCGGGGTGCAGGGGCCGGGTGAGATAACAATCTTTTCCGGATTTAATTGCTTGATCTCATCCAGGGTGATTTTGTCATTGCGATGTACCACGACATCGGCTCCCAGTTCCCCCAGATACTGCACCAGGTTGTAGGTAAATGAATCGTAATTATCGATCATTAATATCACTGCCCACCTCCAAAACCGGATTCAGCCAGCGCCACGGCACGGAACATCGCTCGTCCCTTGTTCATGGTTTCTTCCCATTCCTTTGTGGGGTCTGAGTCTGCAACGATACCGGCACCGGCCTGGATATACAGGCGACTGTCCTTAACTACCGCCGTTCTCAGAGCAATCGCCGTGTCCATATTGCCGTTCCAGGACAGGTAACCGACTGCGCCCGAGTAAATACCACGTTTAACGGGCTCCAGTTCATCAATGATTTCCATGGCCCTGACCTTTGGAGCACCGCTGACTGTGCCGGCCGGGAAGGTGGCGCGCAGTGCGTCCATCAGGGTGTGCTGCGTGTCCAGTTTGCCGGTGACATTGGAGACGATATGCATGACATGCGAGTAACGTTCGACAATCATTTTTTCCGTCAGTTTTACACTGCCCGTCTCACTGACCCTGCCGGCATCATTGCGACCCAGGTCAATCAGCATGAGATGCTCTGCCAGTTCCTTTGGGTCGGCCAGCAACTCGGCTTCCAGTGCCTGGTCCTCTGCCTCATCGCGACCACGCGGCCGGGTGCCGGCAATCGGTCGTACTGTGACAATGCCATCTTCAACGCGGGTAAGAATCTCGGGTGACGAGCCAACGATCTGGAAATCACCGAGATCGAGATAAAACATGTAAGGGGAAGGGTTCAGGCTGCGTAATACGCGATACACATCCAGTGCGGAGACCTTGAGCGGAATCGACATACGCTGTGCCAGAACTACCTGCATGGCATCGCCAGCCTTTATGTATTCCTTGATCTGTCGAACAGCTGCCTCGTATTCATCCTGCTTGAACTCGGAGACAAAATCCTCCTCACGGATGGTGATCGCTGATTCGTTGACTTCGCGGTAGTCATTGCAGTCCTTCCGGATCTGCATGGACAGCTCATCCAGCCGGTGTTGCGCTCGATCAAAGGCGTCCTCACTGCCGGGATCAGCCATAACAATGAAAAACAGTTCACCCTTCAGGTTGTCAAATACAACGACTTCCTCGGATACCATTAACAGGATATCCGGTGTGCCGAGTGTGTCCGGATTTTCATTACCGGCCAGTCGGGTCTCGACATAGCGAATGGTATCGTAGCCAAAATAGCCAACCAGCCCGCCGGTAAAGCCGGGCAGACCGGCAACGGGGGCGACCTTAAAACCCTGGTAATAATTTTCTATCCACTCGAGCGGGTCCGGGGATTCGATTGTTTCAATAACCGAATCATGCTGGCGAATGCTGATTTGCTGTCCCCTGACTTCAATACGTTTTTCGCAAGGCAGCCCGATGATCGAGTAACGGCCCCATTTTTCGCCGCCCTGGACCGATTCAAACAGGTAACTGTTGGGTTGCGCGGCCAGTTTCATGAAGGCACTTAATGGCGTATCGAGATCTGCCAGCACCTCGCGGACAAGTGGGATTTTGTTGTAACCCTGTTCAGCCAGGGTAAGAAATTGTTCTTTATTCATGAGATAAACCGACTTTGTAAACAGACACGATGAAACGAAAGGTTGCTTGCCTCCTTCACCATCGCCAGTTGTTAGTCAGTTTAATCATTGTCGATTATCTCGATATTTCGACGAGTTATGCCGCGTCAGCCAGTAGTGTATCTAAATGGGCCAGTGAATCAATGACGGCATCCGGATTTGCTTCACGGATGTCAACGCCATGATTGTAGCCATATGGCATGCAGACGATCTGGAAGCCGGCTGCACGGGCCGCCTTCACGTCACTGATGGAATCTCCCACCATCAGGCAATCCTGCGGATCGATCCCCATGCGTTCAGCCGCATACAATAGCGGTGCAGGGTCGGGTTTCTTCTTGTCCAAAGTATCGCCTGCAACCACCACCGCAAAGTCGTCGTATATACCGAGGTCTTTTAGTAGTGGCACGGTGAATTGTGCGGCCTTGTTGGTGACACAGCCTATGACATAATCCTGTGCATGCAGACGATCCAGTCCTTCACGGATACCGGGGTACAGGGCGCTGCGTTTGGAGGTATTTACAGCGTAGCAGTCCAGGAATAACGGGTAGGCCTTGTGGAACAACTCATCATCAGGTTCGCCATCCAGTTGACCAATGAGGGCACGGCGTACCAGGCGTTCAACACCATTGCCAACCCACTCCCTGATCTTGTCCTCGGCATGTTCGGGCATGTCGAGTTCGCGCATCATGGAATTCACGCAGTAGCCCAGGTCAGGCACACTGTCGACCAGTGTACCGTCGACATCTATCAGAACGAGTTTAGGTTTCTTAAGCATTTTTCGATCCCTGGAAAAATGGCTATGCAGTTATCGCTGCATAGCAATATAAACAGAAAATGGAACTACGCGGCCTTGGAAATGTTGGCCTTGGCCAATTCGTCACGCATCGCCTTGATGACGGTATCATAACGGTTGGCGTCGCTGTCGCTGGCCGCACCAAAGATCGCGGAGCCTGCAACAAAGGTATCTGCGCCAGCCTCGGCAATCTCACGGATGTTATCGACCTTTACACCACCGTCGATTTCCAGGCGGATATCACGGCCTGAGGCATCAATAATTTCGCGTGCCTCGCGCAGCTTGTCCAGCGCGCTGGGGATAAAGCTCTGACCACCAAAACCCGGGTTAACCGACATCAGCAACACCATGTCGACATTTTCGATTTCGTATTTCAGGTAATCCAGAGAGGTAGCCGGATTGAATACCAGGCCGGACTTGCAGCCTTCGTTCTTGATCAGTTGCAGTGAGCGATCGATATGCTCGCTGGCTTCCGGGTGGAAGGTAATGTAGCTGGCACCTGCCTTGGCAAAGTCAGGGATGATGCGGTCGACAGGCTTCACCATCAGGTGAACATCAATCTCGGCGGTGACGCCATGCTTGCGTAGTGCATCGCAGACCAACGGGCCAATAGTCAGGTTGGGTACGTAGTGATTGTCCATTACGTCGAAGTGCACAATATCGGCACCAGAGGCGAGTACTTTATCAACCTCATCACCAAGCTTGGCAAAATCGGCAGACAGGATGGATGGTGCAATAGCAAAGTCTTGCATGGTGGACCTCATGAATTCGGTTGATTCCAGAAAAAGGCCGCGCATTCTAACCGAAGCCGCTGGCACTGGCAATTAACTTAATTCCGGTGTGGGAATGGGCTGGAGGGGCGTGGATATTGATGTTCCGCATACAGAATATGGTATTGTTGTGGCGCTTGATTATCGTAACCAAGGAGAAGGAATGACCGCCAGATTCTCAAATCTCACCATCGCATTGTTTATGTTGATGTCCCTGGCCTGGAATACCGCCTGGGCGGCGCCCGATTATGAGCGGGAGAAACGCCTGGCGGCAGAATTTGTCGATGCCATCGTTGTTGGCGACGTGGTGGACCTGAATGATGGAGAGCGTGATTTTGTCGGTATCATGACCGACGCTGAGGGTGAAAAGGCCAGGGGTGCGGTGCTCATCCTGCATGGTCGTGGTTATCATCCGGCGTGGCCAACAGTGGTGCAGCCACTGCGTACCGCATTGCCGGAGAGCGATTGGGCCACTCTGTCCATACAGATGCCGGTACTGGATAAAGAGGCCAAGTATTTTGATTATGTACCGTTATTTCCCGACGCCTATGGACGTATTCGTGCCTCCATCAAATATTTGCGTGATGAGGGTTACGAGCGGGTCGTGGTGCTGGCACATAGCTGCGGCGCACACATGGCGATGTCCTATTTCAACCAGCATACCGACAAGGAGATTGATGCCTATATCGGTATCGGGCAGGGCGCGACGGACTACAAGCAACCAATGGTCGAACACCTGCCATTTGACGGGATGAAGGTGCCGATTCTGGATATCTATGGTGCAAACGACTTTCCAGCGGTGCTGCGCATGGCGGGCGAGCGTAATAAACTGATCCAAAAGGCAGGTAATCCTAAGTCGTTACAGACAGTAGTGGAGGGTGCAGATCACTACTACCAGAAATCCGGGGACGTGGATAAGTTGGCCGAGAAGATTATCGCCTGGCTGAATACCCTTTAGCCGTTTATTTCCGCATACCACGCCTTTCCTTGATTTGATCATAGGCGGCACGGATCTTGTGGGTTTTTTCGGTGGCAATCTTGATCATTTCTTCAGGCATACCCTTGGCAACCAGCTTGTCCGGGTGGTGCTGGTTCATCAGGCGCCGGTAGGCTTTCTTCACGTCCTTGTCGCTGGCTTCGCGGGAGACGCCAAGAATGGCATAGGCATCGTGGTCGCTGATTGCTGAAGATGTTGCCGTGCTGCGCTGCTGGCGACTACCCAGGTGCATTTCTGCCTGTACCCGCCCGACAATACGTTCATAGTCAAAGCGGCTGAACCCCAGCATACGAAAGATGTGCTGCAGGAGTTCCTCCTCCTTGTCATGCAGCAGGCCATCCGCAAAGGCGGCGTAGACCTGAATTTCCAGAAACATCTGTATCAGGTTGGTGCGGCGGTGTGCCTCCTTGCGGAACTGGCGCAGTACATCGTCAATAATAAAGTTTGACCGCTTGCCCTCGTTGAACAGGTTGACGGCGACCTTGCGTTGCGCTTCATCCAGTTGCATCTGCAGCATCACCCGTTCGGCCATTTCTATTTCATCTTTACTGACCCGGCCGTCTGCCTTGGCCAGATGGCCCATGACAGAAAAGGTGGTAGTGAAAAATGCCGCCTGGATACGTTCCATGTCGGCCTGTGTGGTATAGCCGTCAGAGATAATGCCTTCAAAACCGTGGTCGAACTGATGGCCCAGTGCCATGCCCAGCAGGCCACCTAATGGTCCGCCCAGCAAAAAGCCAAAGGCGCCGCCGACTACCTTGCCCCACCAGCTCAATTGTATTTCCTGCGATTCATGAAAGTTGTAAAGTCGTGCATCTGATTTAAACTCCGCGCATCATAAACTTTTTATTACTGGATTTCCGCCACATGGCCAAGAAAAAAAAGAAACAGATCAAGGTAAAGATTACGTCGGAAAACAAATGTAGTTTTTGTGAAGGGGCGAAGTGTTGTCACTATGTGACCCAGGAAATTGATACCCCGCGTTCACGTTATGAATTTGAACATATCATGTGGCAGGTGCTGCATCATGGCGTAGAAGTCTTCAAGGATTCCGACAAGACCTGGTATCTGTTGATGAATACCAGCTGTAGTAAGTTATTACCCGACGGGCGATGTGGCATCTATGAAACACGCCCGGAAATTTGTCGTGAATACAGCAACGACTGGTGTGAGTACGATGAACCAGCGGAGGATCACTGGTTGTTGCACTTCAAGGATTACGAGTCAATAAATAATTACGGCAAAAAACGCTTCAAGAAGTGGGGAAAGTCGAGCTGATCTCCTCAAAGTCTGGTACTGAATCATAGTTTTCGATATTGCGACCATTTTGCCGGGAATCAGGATGGCTGATTGCCAGTAAATGACCAATGCCGTATTCACGCGCCGAGTGCAGTACCGACAGTGAATCCTCAACCAGCAGGGTCCTGGCGGGATCATAGGGTTTATCATCACGAAGATAGCCCCAGAAGGCAGGTTCCTCCTTGGGCAAGCCATAATCATGTGAGCAGATAATCTCGTCGAAATATTTTTTCAGCGAGGTTTTCTGCATCTTAAGGTTGAGGCTTTTTTGATGGGCGTTAGTCACCAGCCAGACCTGTTTGTCACTCTTGTGCAGGCGACGCAGGAACTCCT
>JAPHTU010000162.1 GCA_026196145.1 Gammaproteobacteria bacterium | reverse complement strand
TGCTATTTTTTCGAACCTGGTTCAACTCTCCACCAAGCATCTAACGTAAGGCCATATGTAAATATGGCCTTACGTTAGATGGCGCGCTCGGCGGGAGTCGAACCCACGACCTTCGGCTTCGGAGGCCGACACTCTATCCAACTGAGCTACGAGCGCAATGTTTAGTAATCCTGGCAATTATAAGCCACCCGTCCCTGGAGAAGGGTTCCGGTCTCGCCGTCCATGGCGAGCCACTTCGTAAGCTGCGAAGCGCATTAATTAATTTTACCCTGACTTTATAACAAGCCTTGGCAACCTGTTCATCTTCGATCAGACTTGCAGAGCGACTTACTATTCTCTATCCAGGCACACAGATTTACAGGGAGGCGAGCATAACAGTTTGTTATCTGTTATCCAGCCTGAACCCGTAATTTTTGATGAATACCATGCGAGAAAATAAATCTTTCGGCAGCTGGAATGCATATTCAGCTATCTATCACGGAAACAATCCAGGGCCCGGCTTACCCAGTCCACTGTACACACGCACCTGTTATTACCTAACTACACCGCACACATATGCATTTCATGAGTACCCGAGTATCCGCATCACTGGCCCCGATGCATTATTGACGACATTTGCGTAAAATGCCCGCGCACAGTCTGGCGCATAAAATTATCTCATTGTTTTTAATGTGTTTTTTTATTCCCGGAAAAGCCGGGCCAATATGACACATGTGAGAAAAATGTCACAGATTGCGGGTTTCACGCTCTCTATAGTCCACTCGCGTTATCCAATATAGCGTTGTTTATTTGAAGATAATTGGAAATATAGTTGGAAAATCTAAAGCAAATTCACTAATATCGCGATAACTGACTGTAAAAAAAGAATATTTTAATTAAAAGGGCGTTCCCAATGGGGATTCGATTCGGTCGAATAGCAACCATTGAGTTTAATGGATGAATAAAATACTACGCATATTGCCTGTAGTTGTCGGCCTGTGCGCCGGATATCCCGGTGCGGCGCAGTCTATTGACCTGCCCGAGTTTGTCCAGGACGTCATCCAGTCTTCACCTGAAGTCAACGAGCAGGTGCATATTTTTCGTCAGGCCTACCAAGACGAAAAAGTTGCCGTGAGCGGCTGGTTACCCAGCCTCGATTTCTCCAGCCAGTTTGGTCAAGTCGATGAAAGGCGACCAGCCAATACCAATTACGACTCAGCAGAAGCCGAACTTACCCTGACACAAAATCTATTCAAGGGCTTTGACACCACTAACCAGATCAATCAGGCAAAGGCCCGCATCGCATCTGCCGTGTACCGTTTGTATGATACTGCCGACAATGCTGCACTGGACGCGATTCTTACCTATATGAACGTTATTTCAGCCAGTAAGCTGGTAAAGCTGGCTGAAAAGAATGTTTACTCACACCAGCAAACACTTGATCAGTTAACCGAACAAAATAAAGCGGGCATCGGTCTGCTTTCCGACCTGGAACAGACACGTGGCAGACTGGCCAGCGCCAAGGCCAGCCTGATCAGCCAGCAAAACAATCTTCAGGATGCACTGACTACCGCCCACAAACTACTGGGCCGCTACATCAATCCGGATGAACTGACAACACCGTCGTTGCCAGCCGAACCGGATACAGATATCAACGTCCTGATAGATCAGGCCCTGCAGTCCCATCCCGCACTGGAATCTGCACAGCACAATATCCGGGCGGCCAAATTTGACTATCAACGCAGCAAACGCACAGACCTGCCCGAGGTAGATTTACAGCTACAACAAAGTACCAGTAACAACCTTTCTACACAGGTCGGCCGTCGCACTGACAGTAGTGTCTTCCTGAACTTTCGTTATAACCTGTACCGTGGCGGTGCCGACCTTGCCGAGCAACGGAAAAAGGCCAGTGAAGTCAATGAGCTTGAGGCATTCAGAAAACGTGTTCATCGGCAGGTCATCGACAGACTAAGGCTGTCATGGATCGCTGACAAGGCACTCCATGAGCAGCTTCCCTTGCTTGAAGAGCATGTTAGCAAATCCGAAAGCACACTCGGGTTATACCGCGAAGAATTCCTGCTGAACAAACGTGACCTGATTGATGTGCTGGACGCCATGAATGAGCTGAATGGTGCGGAAAAACGTCTCGCAGAAACCTATTACCAGGCACTATCAGCTCGATTCAGGGTGTATGAGGGTATCGGTGAATTGTTTGAACCGTTGGGGCTGAATATCTCTGCCAGTGAAACAGATATCAAGATTGCCGGTATTCATGCCATGGGAATCGATAAGCCGGATATCAACCTGAATTATGATGGAGACAGTTTCGATAACAAAACCGATCAATGTGACAATTCTCTCGATAGTGAAGATAGCAGCCGCTTTGGATGCGGGCAGGTACCTGTCCTGCAATTCGGTTATGATGCCAGCAACACCCCGCCCATCGCGCAGGATGACGTTTTCTATAGCACGCCGGGTACAGCGCTTGACATCGCGCGGGCAGATATTCTGAAAAACGACAGCGATCCGGACCAGGATGACATCAAACTAACCAGTTACAGCAAGCCCCTGATCGGCTCTCTCATGGAAGATGCTGAAGGTAATTTAATATACTCTGCCCCCGAGGGAGTCACCGGGAGCGATGAATTTTCCTATACCATCACCGATTACCGGGGAGAAACGACCACCGCTCGTGTCAGCATAAATATCACACCGGAAGCATCTCTGTCTGATCCTGCACCAGCAACGGTAGCTGAACCTGTCATGAAGGACACCACTGAAGTTCCATCAGAACCTCAGGCCATGACGCCAGATACAACATCCAGTATCGCACCGGACCTGTCAACAACCAGGGCTTCAACCCTGCAGACCCCGTCTGCAAAGAATTCGACACCGGATGAAACCCTGGGTGGTCTCAGGGCAATAGAGGTTGTTCATTTCGGCTATAAGCAATCCGGCCTGACCGACGACTCCCAGTCTCGATTTAACCGACTAATACCGCTGCTGGCCCGTGATACAACAACGGATATTGAAATACGTGCGCATACCGATAATGTCGGCTCACAGGAATACAACCTGCCATTGTCGCAGCAGAGAGCCGAACTCATTCGCCAGATGCTGATCGATCAGGGCGTCGACAGCAGCAAAATACAGGCGATCGGACGTGGCAAACTGGAGCCGGTTGCGGACAACCGTACGGAGGAAGGGCGTGCAGAAAATCGCCGGGTAGAAATTATATTTATGGCGGGCAATAAAAACCCCTCAGCCCGCAAGCTTGATCGCCTGCACTTCGCTTCCAAGACATTTGGCATCACTGAATATTCTAAAAATTTAATAGCCGGTTATGTCGCCCGCCTGGCACGCTTCCCCGATGCGGGTCTCCTGATTAAGTCATATACTGACAATGTTGGTTCAGCAGAACAGAATCTGGGCTTATCGCTGCAACGTGCGAATGAAACCAAGGCAGTATTTATTGAAAATGGTATCCCGGAACACCGTATTCAGACTATTGGCATGGGTGAAAATAACCCCATTGCAGACAATAAAACGAACAAAGGCAGAAACAAAAACCGCCGCGCAGAACTATACTTGCAGCTAAACTTGGAATAATCACCCCTGTTACCGCGATGACAACTTTCATCAGACAGGGAACAACAATGAATGCAAGGCACCGCCAGGCTGATGCAAGAACGAACAGGTTACCTGAAAACATTTCTTATCATCGTACTACTGATGAGCCTGACGACATCCTGGTCATTCACAGATAATGAAATGTTAAACGAACTGAAATCCGCATACGGGCAACGCGCCTATGACAAGGGGCTTGAGCTACAGCAACTCATATTAAATCTTCAGGGGAAGAATGAAAAAACCAAATTGCAAAGTGTCAATACTTTCTTTAATGACTTTACCTATATAACAGATCAGGAGTTATGGAAGCAGGAAGACTACTGGGCCACCCCGACCGAATTCATTGGGCTCAAGGGTGGTGACTGTGAAGACTACGTAATCAGTAAATACTTCACCCTGCGTACCCTGGGCATATCCGATAAAAAGCTGTTTCTGACCTACGTTAAATCAACAAAACAAAACCTTCCACATATGGTGCTCAACTATTTCGAGACTCCAACAAGTGTTCCCCTGGTACTGGATAACTACAACACCAGTTTACTGCCTGCCAATAAACGCGGTGATCTCAAACCGGTTTACAGTTTTAATGCAGATTCCTTATTCTCATCCAACCCTTCGGCAGGGCTGGGCAAGTCACTGCCCACTGACAGGTTTAAAAACAGTAAATGGGATAAACTGCTGTCCGATGTCAGGAGAGACAGGCAATGACCCTGTTCAAGCAGATTGCGGTCCTGATTTCCCTGGGGTTTATCATCCTGATGAGTGTTACCACGTGGAACAACTTCCGTCATTCCAGTCAGGCGCTGGAAGGCCAGCTGCAAAGTGCAGCACAAAATATGGCAACCACGTTGGGCGTGGTCATCTCAAACTCCAATGAAGATCCTGCCTTTGTTGAAACCCTGTTCAATGCCATCTTCGATAGTGGTTACCTTGTCGGTATCGAGCTGGTGTCTCCGGGCGGTGAAATTATTCACAGCAAAACCCAGACCCTGTCAATAAAGGGCGTTCCGGACTGGCTGGTAGCCCTGGCACCCATGAAACCTGCAACAGGTGAAACATCCATCATAAAAAACTGGATGCAATATGGCACCCTGAAGCTCACCCTGCATCCGGGCCACGCCTACATTGGCCTGTATAAAAACCTTAAGTCCATGCTGATATGGTTTGCCGCCCTGTCGGTAGCCGGCCTGTTTATTCTATGGGCGCTGCTTCACATTACACTGAGACCACTCCATCGCATCAGGAAACAGGCTGATGCGATCATTGAAAACCGTTTCGAGCTACAGGAAGAAGCCCCGGCAACCATTGAGCTGCGCCACGTTACCGAGGCCATGAATCGCATGGTCTGCAAGGTACGGGACACGTTCGCAGAGCAGACTGAAACACTTAATCTTTATCACAAACAGCTGTATCGCGATTCACTTACCGGACTGGGTAATCGCCGCCACCTCATATCATTACTGGATGACCTATGCAGCGAGGAAGCAACTTGCCAGGGCTGCCTGGTCGCATTCCATATATCCGGCATTACAACGATCAAGGAGCAAAAGGGATTTAAATGTAGCATTGATCTTATTGTTAATCTTGCCCGTCTCATGGAAGGCATTGCAGGCGAACAGGCACATCAACATTGCACCAAACTCAATAAATCGGAATTCGCCCTGTACCTGCAAGATGATATTAGTGTAGCTGAAATACACGCGAAAAAAATAATTGATGCCTTTCGTCAGACCACTGTGCAGCTCGAGGTAGATGATATCTGTTACCTGTCAATCGGCGTAGCTCAACTGGGCAAATCGTCTGACGCCAACAGCATTATGTACGACATTGACTACACCCTCACCCAGGCCAGGACCTCCGGTAAATATGTCATCCGCCATAAAACCCCGGATGATATGAGTCTGCCAAAGGGTAAAGCGCAATGGCGTAACTGGTTAAATAATGCCCTGACACAACAACGATTCTCCCTGGTCGTGCAGCCATCAAAAACTATTGCAGGCACACTGGATCACAATGAGGTCTTTGTCAGGCTCAGGGATGAGCAGGAAACCCTTATATCGGCCGGCATCTTTATGCCCATGGCGAACGCACTTGAGCTAGACTATGAAATTGAGCTGGAGGTTTTCAGGATGGGCCTGGCACTTGCTGGAAAAATGCCCGACACACCGGTAGCCATTAACGTCTCCTCGCGTTTTTTTACCGATGCTGGAGCCCTGATAAACATGGAAAAATTATTGCGCGACAGCATTGACGCGGGAGGTAAGCACATACAGATAGAGGCCAGCCATTTTATGCTGACCCAGCATATGCATGTGGCCACAAGCATTGTTGATCGTATTCGAAACATCGGTTGTTGCTTTGGTATCGATAACGTTGATCCGGGCTTGCCGCTGGATCTATTACAACAACTCCGTCCTGATTATGTAAAAACCAAGGCCACGATGCTGGATGATATACTCGGTTCCACGGGCTCTGCCGATATACAAAATCTGCGCAGCCTTACCACAGACCTGGACATTAAACTGATAGCGGTCGGTATCGATTCACAGCAGATGCTTGATCAGATCAAGAATACCGATGTTGATGGTGTACAGGGCTACTTTATTGGCAAGCCAGAGGAGTTATCGTGACAGTACAGCACCACTACGATCCCCTGCTTGAGTGCCTGGCAATATTCGCCCGACGCTATCACCGCCCGATTTCAATTGATTCGCTCATCTACGGTATACCAGTCAAACCCGGCGCCTCCGGCCCCGAATTATTCAGCCTGGAGAATCCGAAGGGCCTGTTTTCAAGGGTTGCCAAGCGCGCCGGCTTTGCGTCACGCCTGACCCAAAGACCGCTGGTTGATATCCCGGACCTACTGCTTCCCTGCATCATTGTGCTGCATGACCGCAAGGCTTGCATCCTTGAAAACATCGACAAACTGTCCGGCCAGGCCAAGGTTATTATCCCCGAAGTCGGCGAGGGTGAAGTCTGGCTTGAACTGGAAAAACTCGAGGAGCAATACACAGGCTACGCATTTTTACTAAAGCGTGAATACCAGGCTACTGATCGCCATGCCAGCCCACTGCAAAAGTTACGCGAGCACCACTGGTTCTGGGGCACCCTGGAACGTGTAAAGGGAACATATGGCAGCGTGATCCTGGCATCTATCATGATCAACCTGTTTGTACTTGCCACACCGCTATTTACCATGAACGTTTATGACCGGGTTGTCCCCAACAATGCGGTTGAAACACTCTGGGTACTCGCCATCGGTGTTGCCATCGTCTACTTGCTGGATACTGTATTGCGGTTTATACGCAACTACCTGCTGGATATGGCCGGCAAGAAAACCGATATCATTATGTCGTCCATATTGTTCAGCCAGGTAATGAACCTGAAAATGGACCAGTGGCCGGACAGCGTCGGCGCATTTGCCAACAAAATGAGTCAATTTGAAAGTATTCGCAGTTTCCTGACTGCATCAACATTACTCGTTATTGTTGACCTGCCCTTCGCACTGCTTTTCCTGTTTGTCATTACCTATATAGGTGGCCCACTTGTGGCCGTGCCGCTGATTACCATGGCTTTGCTGCTCATACACGGTATGCTGGTTGTGCGGCCCATGCGAAAAAGCATCGAGCAGGTCTTTTCCGCCTCTGCACAGAAAAATTCCATCCTGGTTGAAAGCCTGCATGCCATCAAGACCTTCAAGACACTTGGGGCAACACAGTACGCGCAGTGGTCCTGGGAAGAATCAACCGGCGATATCGCCAAGCATTCGCTAAAAACCAAGGGGCTGGCAAGCTCTATTGGTGTTACAACAAACCTGCTGGTGCAGCTCAACTCGGTCGGTATTGTCATGCTCGGGTTCTACCAGATCATGGATCTGAAACTGACGCTGGGCGGCCTGATTGCGGTAATGATCCTGTCCGGACGCACCATCTCACCAATGTCACAGGTCGCTTCACTAATAACGAATTATCAACAAACCCGAACAGCGTATGACGCTCTGAATGACCTGATGCAGATGGATGTTGAACGTCCCGATGATACAAACTATGTCAGGCGGCCGGACTTCCAGGGAAAGATAGAGTTTAATAATGTTAGCTTGCAATACCCGGGGTCAGAGACCAGCGCCCTGTCCGCCCTCAATCTTAAAATCAATCCTGGCGAACATGTTGCGCTGCTTGGCCGGGTTGGCTCTGGCAAAACCAGCATTATTAATCTGTTGATGGGGCTTTACACACCTACTAAAGGTTCCCTGACCTTTGACGATATAGAAGCCAATCAGCTCGACCCGGCTGATATCCGGCATAACATTGCCTTTCTTTCCCAGGACGTCGAGTTATTACGTGCCTCCATACGTGAAAATATTGTGATGAAAGATCCGCAGGCAGAGGATGAAGACGTCCTTAAGGCCTCCCTCATAGCAGGTGTTGATCTGTTTGTTAACCGCTTACCCAAGGGGTATGACTCACCTATCGGCGAACAGGGGCATGGAATTTCGGGCGGACAAAGGCAGAGCGTGGGACTGGCCCGTGCCCTGCTGCTGAATGAACCCATTTTAATAC